>JAFTAC010000437.1 GCA_017458805.1 Victivallales bacterium
CCTTCAGCTTTTCGGCGTATGCCTGCGGGGAGGTGGAGAGATTCTCCTTCTGCGCAAAGTCGGCGATGGGGAGCCTGTGGTTTTCGATATCCTCCACGTACTTCTCATACAGTGGCTGAACCTCGGCTAGCCTGTCGTTCAGCATCAGGGTGACGGCTTCGCGGATGAAACGCCGCTGGTAGGGTTCCGCTCCTCTTGACTTCAGGGCTGCGCCGGCGATGGTGACCTTGCCGTCATGATGTAGGAGCGCATAGTTCTTGCTTTTGTAGCCGAACATCGCCTTGTAGGAGGCATCCAGCTCGATTTCAATGCCTGGTGGCAGTGTCGCCTGGATGCTGCGCTCCATCTCCTGCATGTCATTTTGGTCGGCTGAGGGTGTGAAGTAGATGCCATCCGTGTCCATTTCAATGACGGTTGCGCCAGAGCTGATGAGAAAGTCGCGCATGCCCGACAGGATTTCGCGTCCCGTGGCAGTGATGAGGGACGCCATGTCGAAGTCATTGAAGGTTCCCTGGGCGAAGCCCGTATAGCCATAGAAGGAGTTGATGAGGATTTTGAAGGTGCTCTGGAGGGCATCGTACTCATCGCGCTTCTCGGGAGGGGCGGTCTTTCTGGCATCCTTGGCGGCCAGGCGGAACTTGCGAAGTTCTGTGAGCAGGCGCAGGAACACGCCTTCCTTGTCGCTGGCAGGAGTCAACTGCTTGGCGATGATGATGGAGGGGTAAAGGCTGCGAACATCGACATGCCACACGTTGTGGAATATTCCGAACTCCTCGCTGGCGGTCAGCGCACCTTGAAGAGGTGCGGGAGGCGCAGGGACGGGGAGCGGTGCATTCCGCATCAGGTATTCAGCGCAGAGCAGGGCGTCGATGCGAGTTGCGTTCCCACGCGTGATGACGCTCTGGTAGGTGAGCGGCACCAGCTGTGTCTGGTAGAAGTAGCTGGGGGAGAGGATGCGGCTGAGGGCGTCTGTCTCGCGTGCATCATCCATGCAGTACTTGATGATGGTCTGCGGGTCTTCGAAGAAGAGTTTGGAGATTTGGCTTCCCTCGACGTATGTTCGCTCAGGAGCCGCGACGTTGAAGTATTTGGCAGAAGGCTTCAGACCATGGCTGTCCATGTCACGGTGGCTGACATCATACAGATTGACAAGATGATAGGTGTCGATGATGTGCCTTCCGTAGATGTCGCAGCGGGTGAACGGGATGATTTTCTCACCAGCGGAGAAGCGGGACTCCCGCTGGGACGGCTGTGAACCGTCACGTCCAACCGCAAATGGAAGCTTGTACCTTTTGCAGCGGGTCAGGATGTAGTTTAGGTCGAAATTAAAGATGTTATGCCCCTCGATGACGTCGGGGTCGCGCTCCTGGATGGTCGCGATGAGTTCTTGGAGCAAGGCCAACTCGTTGTTGTTCTCGCTGACGATGTACTTTTCCCAGCCAGTCGAATCCTTCAGGGAGACCAGGAAGATGGCGTCGTCGGGGCGCTTCGGGTCGGAGAAATGCTCCTCGCCGATGGAGTGCGTTTCAATGTCCAGTTGCAAACGCCTGATTTCACTGAACTCCATGCCACCAAAAAGCCTTGCAGGGTAGGTGCTTAGGAACTGCTGTGAGAGATCGCTGAACACCCTGTAGGGGGCATCGGCGGCACTGGGCGTCTTCCCTGTGACCTTTTTCAAGGTCTTGAGCGCCTCGTAGTAGGCATCGGAGTTTTGGAAGAGGGCGCGAATGGTGAAGACTCCATTTCCTGGCAGGGCTATCAGCTCTGATACACCCGACAGTTCCTCTGCCAAGGTGGGATTCGCCAACAGCAGCCATGGCTTGAAGGGTACTGACAGGCGCTCAACCTTGTCTTCGGGGGTGCGTCTGAACAGGGTGGCCGTCCCGTCCTTTTCGGGTTCGACCGCCACGATGCGCTCCAAGTCGTTGCGCACGATGTCATTGAGATTGAGCATATTCTGCTAGCCTTTGATGAGTGAGACGAATTGTCGTGCCTTCTCTGCAACAGTTTCAGGCGTGTCGCCTGCCTTGTAGAGGGCGCTGCCGATGCCGACGCCGCAGCAGACGCCGAGGAAATCCTTGACGTTGGCGGCATTGACGCCGCCAACTGCAAGAATCGGCGTCTTGATGACGGCCTTCAAGTCCTTTATGTAGCCTGGGCCAAGCACGGAGGGGAAGAGCTTGAGGTAGTCGGCTCCTGCCGCCATGGCGGTGAACCCCTCTGTTGCCGTGAAGAAACCAGGGATGGAAACCATCCCGAGACGCTTTGTTTCGCGGATGGTCTCAGGCGAGGTGTTGGGGGAGACGATGAACTCGCCGCCAGCCTCCTTGACCTTCCTCGCCTCTTCGGGCGTGAGGACCGTGCCTGCACCGACAAGTTGCCTGCCCGCACAGTGCTTTACCGCTCTGGCGATGCTCTCGTATGGCGCTGGGCTGTTCAGGGGCACCTCAAGCAGGCGAACGCCGCTTTCGGCCAGTGCATCACAGACGGCGGGTATCTCCGGCGTCGTGATGCCTCGTAGAATCGCGATGATGGGGCATTGGACTAGAAGTTCGTTGAAGGTAGCCATGTGTCAGAAGTCCTTTTCAAGGATGACCTTGCCGATGTTCTCCTTGCGATAGAGAACATCCTGAGCTTTTGCCGCCTCCGACATTGGGAAACGTGCGTGGATGACAGGATGGATTTTCCCAGCCGTGATGGCAGGCCAGATGTCCCTTTCCAGCTCCGACAGGATGGTCGCCTTCATCTCATTGGTACGGCTGCGCAAGGTGCTGCCGATGAGGCGCAGTCCTTTGGAAAGCACCGCGCGGAGCGGAATGGTGGTCGCCGTGCCGCCCAGCGTCGCGATAAGCACCCAGCGGCCGCCACGTGCCAAAAGCGCGAAGCACTCGCCAAGAGTCTCGCCGCCAACGCAGTCGATGGCGACATTGACGGGGGTCTTTGCCATCGCCTCCGCCAGGTTGTCCTTGTAGCGGTTGATGACGATATCTGCTCCCAGTTTGCGAACAAAATCTTCCTTGATCTGGGTGCCGACGGTCGTCATTACTTTGGCACCAAAGAGCTTGGCCATCTGGATGACAACCAGCCCCAGACCGCTGGCACCCGCCTGCATCAACAGGGTCTCGCCAGACTTCAATTCTGCAACGTAGCGAAGGTTCAGGTAGGAGGTGGCGAACACTTCGGGGAGAGCCGCAGCCTGCACGAAGTCCAGACCATCTGGAATGGAAATGACCATATCCTGTGGTACGACGACGCGCTCCGCATAGCCGCCGCCACCTAGCAGGGCACAGACCTTGTCGCCTGCCTTCCATCTACCACCGTCAGGAGCCTCCAGGACGATACCCGATACTTCCAGGCCCATCCATTCAGGCCATCCAGGCGGAGGCGGGTAGTTGCCTTCACGTTGAAGCAGATCCGCGCGGTTCACGCCCGCCGCTTTTATGTCAATGAGAACATCGTTTGGGCCGCGCACAGGTTCTGGAACCTCGCCTATGCGAAGACTACGGTCACTGTTGATTAGCACTGCCTTCATGTATGTTCCTCCTTTCGAGACATTTCTTAATGATGATTCCTAGAATCTCTAGAAGTTCTAGATGTTCTAGATGTTCTAGATGTTCTAGAAGTTCTAGAAGCTCTAGAAGCTCTAGAAGCTCTAGAAGCTCTAGAAGCTCTAGAAGCTCTAGAAGCTCTAGATGTTCTAGATGTTGATGAAATTAGAAAAAACAGGCCCTTAGGCGCATGACAAGGCATACGACAAAGAGCCAATATAAGACTCCTGCGAAGATGACGCAGGAGCCTTTGTGTTTGCAGAAAGACCTGCTGCTTTTAGATGGTGACTTCTTGGTCCATCTCGCTGGATTTATAGATGGCGTCAAGAAGCTGCATCACGATCACACCCTGCTCGCCTGTCGCGGGAACCTCGCCTTCGCCGTTGATGGCGGCGACGAACTTGGTCAGTTCAGTGGCGAAAGCGTCGCTCTGTGCGTTGAAGATGGGCTTGATGTCAACAATCTGCTCGTCCATCTCGGTGCGGAGAATGAGTTCGCCCTCACCGGACTTGACGCCGCCCTTGGTGCCGAGAATCTCCATGGTCTGCTCTTCCTTGGCGTTGCACGCCCAGGCGACCTGGAAGGACATGGTGGCCTTGCTGCCGAAGCGGGCCATGCCAGCCACATAGTCATCCACGTCGAAGGTGCCGTCGTAGTTCGGCGGACCTGCCCACATGGAGTTGTAGTGATAGGACTTCATCGGCGAGCCAAACTTGGAGTAGGTCTTGGCGCTGACGCGGGTGGGGTTCCAGAGGTTCGACGACCACATGGCCAGGTCGAGGAAGTGGACTGCGATATCGATGAGGGCACCGCCGCCAGACATTGCCTTAGTGGTGAACCAGCCGCCCAGGCCAGGAATGCCGCGGCGACGAATGAGCTTGATGTTGATCTGGTAGATTTCGCCCAGCTTGCCTTCGTTGATGTACTTGTGGATCAGCTGGGATTCGGGGTACTGGCGACGAACCATGCCCATCTGGAGGATTTTGCCGGAGGCGTCGCGCGCCTTCAGGATGTCGCGCCCAAGGTTGGCGTTCAGCGTCATCGGCTTCTCAAGCATGACGTGCTTGCCCGCGTTGAGGGCGTCAATGGCGATGGGGGCATGCGAGCAGTTGGGGACGCAGACGCTGATGGCGTCGATTTCCGGGTCTGCCAGCATCTCCTGGTGGGTGGCGTAGGTCTTCGGGATACCGTGTTTGGCGGCTTTCTCCTTCAGCTTGTCGGGGAGGATGTCGCAAAGGCCGACCAGTTCCGCGTCGGCGACTTTCTTGTAGGCTTCGGCATGCACGGAACCGATGGTTCCTGCACCGACGATACCAATTCTGATTTTCTTGCCCATTCGTGGACTCCTTAATGTATTGTTTGGTTATGTGGCGGGCACGCAGGCCCGCTTTCAACGATACCCTCTTAATGTAATCGCTTTTTTCAAAAAGAAAACAAACTAGGGGAAAAATTCCCTCATTTTTTGTCAGCTGACAGTTTTTTGAGGCTGGCATCGATGGACTTCAGAACGAGATAGTACTTGTTGAGGAAGAGATAGACCTTGACAAGGAGGAGGTAGGAGAAAAAGGCGACCGCCATGCCGTTGATGGCGGTGAAGCCATGCTTGATGAAGATGGCGGTCATCGTGCCAAGCAGCCATGCGAAAATGGCGGGAAGCCCTGCGGCAGGAACGGAATCATCCTTGTACCACCACTTGCGGACGCAGAAGAAGTCAGCGGCCAAGATGGCGCCGATGGAGGGCAGGAAGTTGTTGAGCAGGCTCAAGTAGCCGCAGAAGTTGTTGTAGAGCGTGATGGCGAAGACGGTGCCGAAAAGTCCGCTGACCAGCACGATGTAGCGCTTCGGAAGGCCCGTGATGTTCGCGATGCCTAGACCAGAGGTGTAGAGCGCGTTGTCGTTGGTTGTCCAGATGTTCAGACCCAGCACGATGATGCCAGGAACGAGAAGTCCCTGTGCGACAAGGACATCCGAGATGTCGTTGGTGTTGAAGAACATTGCGCCGACGGCGCCGAAGATGAACATCAGCGAGTTGCCGATGAAGAAGGCGATGGCCGTGGTGGAGACGGCAATCTTCGTGTTCTTGGCGAAACGCACGAAGTCAGGCGTGCAGGTGCCGCCCGAGATGAAGTTGCCGATGGTCATGGAGACGGCCATGCCGAAGGGGATGGCCTTGCTCTCTTCGGGGACAAACGAGCACAGGGTCTGCCATGCGTTCGGGTCGTCCACAAAGACCTTGATGGCGGAGAAGCAGCCGCCGATGGCGATGGCGGGAACTGCCACGATGGAGACAATGGTCAGGGCCTTGATGCCCCAGTAGGCGGAGGAGGTCATCAGGATGCCTGCCACGATGACCAGCAGCCAGACGTTGATATGGCAACCCTTCTGCTCGCAGTAGCGAAGCACGGGGAACGCGAACATCGCCACGCCGACGCCGAACCAGCCGATCTGGGTGATGGCCAGCAGCGCAGAGGGCAGGGCGGAACCCTTTTTACCGAAGGCACGGCGCGCCAGAAGATGCACGGAGAGTCCTGTCTTGGAGGCCATGTAGGCAAGCACCGATGTATAGACGCCCAGAATCAGGTTGCCCGCCATCATCGCCCAGAAGAACTGGGAGAGTTTGGACCCCGCACCGATGTTGGCGCCTGTCCGCATGGAGGAGGAGAAGAAGGTGAAGCCCAGCATCACCACGAACATTCCCCAAAAACCACGTCTTTTTTCTGGCGGCACAAAACTTTGTTCAAAATCGCGTTCCTCTGACATCTTTTTCTCCGTTTGGGTTGGGGCGAAATCGCCTGGTTGATTTATTCCTAAAAAAAGGGGAGTCTTTTGCTCCCCCTAATAAAAAACGTTCAATTAATGAGTTTGGTCATGGCAATGATTTGCTTCAAGGCGACCTCTCGCAGGGAGACTTCACCGAAACGGGATGCATCCAGTTCGGGGAAGCGCTCGTGCAGGTAGGAGGTGTATGTGACGCCGCGTTCCGCGAAATCCAGCACCTGCTTCCAGTAGTTCATGACGTCA
>JAFTAC010000438.1 GCA_017458805.1 Victivallales bacterium
GCCTCTGGCATTTCTGGCGTCAAGGAAGTGCATAAGCTGCGGAGCAGACGCTTCGGCAACGGCATCCTGCTTGATATGCATATTCTTGTGGATAAAGACATGTCCGTGGATAATGGTCACCGCATCTGCGAGGAAGCCACCACCGAAATCAAGCGGAAGATGCCAATTGTTCTGGACGTTTTGACGCATCTGGAGCCAGATGAAACCGTCGATATTCCGATGAAGATAGAGAAATTGGCGCGTGGCGTGGAGGGAGTGCAGGGAGTCCAGTCGATTGCCGTGCGGAATTTGACGCAGGAAATCGAAGTGGAATGCACTGTCTTGGTGTCACCCACGATAACCGTCGCGGATGGAGCCATGATTGGAGCAAAGGTGCGGGACAGCCTGCTTGCCGCTCGCCTGAAAATCAAAAAGGCGGTTGTACATGTGGAACCGTGGGGGTAGAGGCTAATGTGCCTGTGGGGGCGCAGAAGAGGCGTGCATTAGCGCTGGGGAGGCCAAGTGCGCGCGTTGCGCGCACCAGATAACACGCGCACCAGATTGGGATTTACTTCAATCTTCGCAAAATCTCTCTTCGGAGGTTTTTCCAGTTGTCGGGTGTGATGGTGTTTTTGATTCTCTGGTAATAGTCTGGGGCCTGCTGTTCCAGCAAGGTCAGGAGCGTGTAGTTTTCGATGCTCTCGCGTATTCCCTCGCTGCGCTTGGATGGAATCCACTCCCTGTCGTCTCCAGGGAAAAGGATGGAGTAGCTCTGTTTGGCTGAATACCAGGGATTTCCATTGTCGGCCATGCACCAATAGGAAAACGCGCGAACATCCTTCTGCTTCAGCTCCAGAAAGAAATCTCTTATCTGGTAGCCAGGGACGCTTTTGTTCTGAACCCAGTAGCACCAGATTTCCTTCCCCTTGTAGGCGTCAAGATAGTCAGGTGCCAGCTGGTTTCTGTGTGGCGAGATGATATCCACGAACGAAGCCAACTTTCGTATCTCCTCCAGCGAAAGCACGCTGTTGCAGTTGTTGTAGATGCGCACCTGGGGGTCGATTTTTCTGATGACTGCCGCCATCTTCTCCATATTGACCAGTTCACGCGGCGTCGGTTCGTCCTTCAGGCAGAAGACAAACCTGTCATACCCCAGGCCGCGTTCCTTGAAGCCCGCAATCACCGCTTTTAGATACTGGGTAACACGGCTCTCCCATTCTGGCGAGAACGGGGCGATTTCCTGCTCGCCGTTTTTGCCAAGGAAAAGCGTCATATACGGATTGTGTGTCAAAAGTACATTGAAAACCAGCAGACTGCCAGGCGGCAGAAAGGCGAGCGCCCTGTCAACCTCGCTCCAGTTCATCTTGTCAGGCTGAATGACGCCCGCATCGTCAAAAACGCCCCTGAGCGAGGTGACGTGCGATATCATCTCCGCGTTCTGGTGCATTCGCTGAAGAATAGCTTTGGAAGCCTCGTCTTTGCGCCAGAAGGAACCATGGTTGTGGCACAGATAGCCAAACGAGTGGATTGGCGCCATCTCAGGCATGGACGCATGCGAGGTTGTTACCAGCAGCTTCACGTTGCCACTATCATCGCCTGTCTTCCAGGCCAGCTGTGTGGAAACCGTACCTGCCTGGTTGGGGAGATGTACAACGCAGTAGAGCTGTCGCGTCATACCGCCTGGCACGCGGAAGCGAATCTGGCCCTTCTCGTCAGGTCGCAGCAGCACCAGTGCGTCATCCACGCTCTTGCCTTCATCCAGCTCGACAGCCGTGGCGAGGCGCAGTTCCAGCGGCAGTTCTTCGGGCGGTAATAACTCGAACTCCACCTCCACGCTTTTGCCGTTGGTGAAATCCAGGGCAAACGGTTCCAACTCGCCGCACAGTCCCATCACCTCAATCGTCTCTGGCGTGGGTGGCAATTCAGCCTTCAGGTGAGTGCCTGGATGCAATGGTTCCGCCTCGGTCACGATGATTCCCCTGCCAGGATAACGCTTTTGAAGGAGCTCCGCGTTCACGGCTATAAGCTCTTTATGCAGTGCATAGTATGGGATGCCGTCAAGCGATGCGCTGCGTGGCTCGGGGTACCATTTCGCAATGCGGGCGGCAAAATCATCAAGCTTCTTCAGCACATCCTCCCACCCTTGCGCGTTGGTGCGCAACTGCTCCAGGTCAATCATCAACTGTCTTCTGCCAGTTCCCGCTTCGATTTCCTTGCGCAATTCAGGTGTGTACTCGAAAATCTTCACGTCGTCGATCCAGGCTATGCCGCTGGCGTTGTTCAGATAAAGACACACACCGAATGACTTGCTGTCACGGCTGTTGAACACCTTGCTTTCATATCGTTTCCAGGGGTAGCTCCAGTTTGCGGGACGCTCCAGCTTGTAATAGTCGAAGGCGGGGCCGAAGGAGGTTAGCTGCCTGTCCAGGCTGCCGTGCGGACCGATATACATGCGCACCATGCCGCCATGGGGACTGTTGATTTCCTTGCCCATGGACTTGAAGAAGGCGATATAGTCTGTGTGGGGCTTGCAGGGCACTATTTGCTCCACCCGTGAATACATGTCGGTCTGCGTCTGCATAATGCGGACGGAGCAGCCCGCGCTGGCGCTCATGGTGGTATCCAGCTCCACGCTGGCGCCTTCAGGCATCCTTGACGGCCACACAACCCAGTCAGCAGGCTTGCCGTCCGCCGTGCGTTTCGCAAAGTTCCCGTTTTTAATCAGATTCTGTGCGGTGAGTGAAACCGCTATTAAGCAGATAACAGTGAATGTTCGCATATTCATAAGTCATTCAATGATAAGAAACTCATTCCAGTCGTTGATTTTCACGCTGATATCCCACTCGCTTGGCTTTCCCGTGATGACGGCGGCACCATCCAGAGGAATGGAACGTCCATTCGCGTCAAAGCGAAGCGCAATCGGCTTTTCAGCACGTTCCCAGCGAGTCTTGTACGAGACGCAGGAGACGATGCGCTCCCTACCCTTGACCCAGCCTCAGTGCAGCTCGACAGGAGTGATGGGGAAGGAGTGGTTGATGGGGCCGTATTCACCGCCTTTCTCACCATCCGACGGGAAGCTGTTGCGGACCGAGGTATGCACATAGAGCGCACCATGGCGCAGATAGGCGCGGACGCGGGCCAGCAGACGTGGCCCGTTCTCCTCCTCCGCGCGATGGGGGCCATAGCCCATCGGCGTGGTGAGCTGGTTCATTACGACGCCTGATGCCTCTGGCGGCACGGTGTCCAGGTTCTGGCGTCCGATGCCGTTTCCAGCGGCCTCGCAGAAGTTCATATAGGGGATGGTCTGCATTTCGCGGGTTGTGGGCGCCCCGAAGTTGCACAGTGCCAGCTTATTGCGCGAGAGGATGTAGCGCAGCCAGTTTGCACGGGCGGGGGCGGTCAGCGGTCCCAGGTGGATGAACTTTGAGGCGATTTTGCCATTGGGCGAGACGGAGACGGAGAAGCCGTCCCATCCCGTGTGGATGATGGAGGTGGCTGAGCTGAAGCCAAACATGTCCTGATAGATGCCGTCCAGCCCGACCTCGTCGAAGAGGAACTGAAACTCCTCCAGGCGCAGTTTATAGAAGTGGTTGCCGATGACTGGATGCACCATCAGCTTCAGAGCCTTTCGAACCGCACCATCCTCGCTCTTGCCTGGGTAGAGGTCGATGCTTCCGCTTTGCGTGAGTGTCGCGGAATCTCTGAAGGGGGATTCCATAACGCGCCTGATGGTGCCTCGCGTCGCTTCGTGCCAGTTGAAGTCCTCTGGCGCGGGGGTGGTGAAATCCTCTTCGGTGACATAATAGGTATAGGTCTCCATGGAAGCCAGGAAAAGTGCGTCTGGGATGGCAGCGCGAATGGTCTTCATCACCTGCTTCACATGGTCCCTGTATTCTTCCCTCGTTCTGAAGGCCATTCCGTCCCAATAGTTGAACCAGGGGTTGATGGTGAAGGTGCGGGCATGGCGACGGGTGAAATAGGCCTTCATCGCCTCTGGATCTGCCGCCAGTCCACGGTAAACCTCGCTTCGCCTGAGGAGCGTGCGCACTGTGATGAAGGGGCCTGGCAGCGTCACTTCGGGAATATGCCAGTCGTGGCGCAGGCGGTTCAAGAAATCAAAATAGTCCCCTTGCATGGGGTAGAAGGTCATCTCAAAAACGCGTTTTCCTCCTGCGGGGACGCCGATGCGCCTGCTCCCAAAGGTGCAGAGGTGGCGGGCTTCGTCGCGCAGCTTCACAGCCGCCTCCAGATGGCAACGGAAGATGTCGTCCTCCACCACCCAGGCAAGCGCATCCTCGCCAGAACGGAACCAGCCAGTTGGGTTGGTGGGGGGCATACGGCTTTCGGAGGCGGACAGGGAGTTCTCCTCGCCGTGGAGGCACCATTCCGCAATCGGTGATTTCGGCTCCAGGTAGTGGCTGAAGACCAGAGCCTGGTCCTCTTGCGTCAGATTGGTGACGGTGTCTATCAGCCGGATGCGCCCGTCGGGCAAAACGCTGACCTTGCGCTCCAGGTCGTAGAAGGCACCTTTCGCTGTAACCGTGACACCTTCAGTATGCTGTGACACAATTGGCTTCCACTTCGCTTCGCAGCCTTTGCATGCGCCAGACCCCAGCAAGTTGTATCCCATAAATGGCTCGGCTGGATAGGAGTAGAGCGAATTGAACGCAAAATCAGCTTTTCCCGAATGCAAGAATAAAGCACCGCCCTCCATAACATCCACGCCAGGCAGATGGGCGGCGACTGCTCCTTGAGCGGCGAAGAGTTCTTCTTCCAATGGTGGCAGTCCGAAGCGGTTTTCGCTTTTCCAAAGAGCCTTGACTTCATCTGTCGTCAGGGCACGGCTGTAGAGGTGGAGGTTGGAGAGAACTCCCGAGTAGCAGTTTTCCTGACCAGTCCGTCCCAGGTGGAAACGTTTTTTGTCATGGTCGAGCGTGACGGGCACTCCTTCGGTGCGTTCGGCATCCAGACGTCCATCGATGTAGATGCGCATGGACTTGCCAGGCGTGAATGTGGCGACGACGTGGTGCCAGGTGGTCTTGTCCAGCACGGTTCCACTGAAGAGATTAGCTCCCTTTGGGGCGTTTTTGTCCTTGACTCTGAAGTGGATCTGCCCTGGGCGGCTCTTGTTGTTGCGGATGCCGTAGGTGGCATCGCTGCGGAAGCAGATTGCCCCCCAGTTCTCATTCCACCAGTAGGCGGAGAGCCAGACAGCGATGGTGAATGCACCGTCAAACTCAATGGGTGGCAAGGTGACCTGTGCCTTCCTGGAAGCCTTCATGCCGCCGAAGTCAATGAGGTTGAGGCCATCACGGTTCATCCAGAACGAGCCTGTGATTTGGGCTGGCGGCAGTCGGTTCAGAGCCTCTTGCGTCTCTGTTCCTTTGCCTTCATTTAGCGGATACCAGGCGATTTCGTCGGGCAGACTAAAGCCATTGGCCAAGAAGGAGACCACAATCAACAGTAAGAAGACTGTTTTTTTCATGCTTCCTCAAGTTCAATCAATATTGTTTCGGGTGCGTCAAAGTCGTATTCGATGCAGTCGGTTAATTGCTCGTCAACAGGGTGTCCCAAGAGCACGTGAGGGACGGCGGGGCGTTTCAGGTGAATGCACCTCTTGCCCGACTTGACCGTGTGGACCATCAAGAGGCCATTGGCATACCAGACGGGTTCTGCTTCGTCCGTAAACAAGTGGACACCAGATGCTTTAGCCATATTGCGAAGCACATTAGGCGGGAGGGCAGCCGTCGATGGCGCAAACACGCTTGTCCAGCCATCCTGTTGGACAGTGCGCGCTTCTGCGGTGCCGTATGGCACGCCAATGAGTTCTTCCATGTGGGCAGGCGTCGATTTTATGCCGTCTGAAAGCGCGGCTGCATACGTCCAAATGATGGTTCTGCCATGGTTGAAAAGGTATTGCTTTAGAATGTTTTCCTTTTCCGATGTAATCTTGAAGAAGCCAGGCAGGATAGCGAGGCGGATGCGGTCGAGGTCGTCGATAGCGGGGAGGTCGTTGAAGGAATAGACACGGTAAGGCGCACCCAGCCGATTCAAGTTATTCAGCAGGATACGGTAGAGGTTCATTGGGAGGTTTGTGTCTGGATTGCTGTAGCTGTCGTCAACATAGTAGGTGCTGTCTGGATCGACAAACACCGCGACTTCCGCCTCTGGCTGCCGTGTGATGTCGCCAAGGCGGTCGTTGATTCTCTTGAATGAGGCTATTTCATCCACAAGTGTTTGCGATTCATAGAACTTCCCCCACATGTCGAACCACCATAGCGATGCGCCGTGGAAAAGCGAGAGGCAGTATTCGCGTCGAAGCCCCGCGATGTTCTCCTTTTCATTGGCCCAGCGTTTCATCCAGGGCAGTGTCACATGCCTGTTCATGACCATGCTTCCCGTGCTGGTCCGATGGTCGATTTCATGGAAGAAGTTTTTGCCTTTTAGGTGAATGGTGCCATTGGGGGACATCGGTCCTGCTGCTCCGCCCATATCGCGGTCCTCATAGTCGCCTGGGCTGATGAAGAAGTCCAGCTCTGGAAGGGAGAAGACCTTCTCGTAGGCAAGATGTCCACATTCGACCAGGCGTCCACCGCAGAGTTCGAGGATGTATCCAAAGAAACAGCCTAGTTTTGTCGTATCAGGGATGAGCTTACGTGCTTCACGGGCAAAGTAGGCGATGGAATCGGCGACCGTGTCGCTGATGAAACGCCAGAAACGGAGCGATTCGGCGTCCTGTTCGTCGTTTCGCAGGCCAAGAGGGGCATCCGAGCGGAAACGTTGGGCAATCGGCGGAATGCACTCTGGCACGCCATGGCCATGCGCCTTGCTCCACTCCTGAAATGCTTTCAGCTTGCACTCCAGTTCACGCCCTTTCGAGTAGTCCATCCATTCATCGGTCTGGCCGCATGCGAGGATGTAGGCGGCAATGCGTCCAGGAAAGGTCGCTTCGACATGCGTGAGCAGGTCATGCATGTACTTGGTGACTGCGTTCTGCCAGGCAGGTGTCGTCAGTGCGTCGGTCAGCCCCAACATGCTGTCGCACAACGTGCCTTGCAACTGGCGCACCAGCCAGTAGGGCGTATTGAGGTCGATCATGAAAAGGATTTCCGCATCTGGCGCAACATCAATGACATCCTGTATCTGCTTGTCAACGTGCTCGAACTCGTATTCATTGAAGAAGTACCAGTTGAACGGATACTCGGAGTAGTTCTGGCCGAGCGAGTTGGTCGTGTTCGAGGGAAAAACGCAGAACTGCCTGATGCCCGCTTCATAGAATCGTCTTACCGTATCCAGTTCCTTGTTGAAGCTGCGATAGGCGAAAAATGGCTTGGTGATACGTGTGGACATAATGCTCTTTGATTGATAAACATAAGGATTGTAACGATGCAAGCATCCCTTCCTTAATGGCCTCCTCCATAAGTTGTTCCCTGTCCTGGGGGTTCCTAGAATAATCTAGTACCTCTTTCAGCTCTTTGCAAGAGAA
>JAFTAC010000439.1 GCA_017458805.1 Victivallales bacterium
AGAAGGAAGACTTACAGTCGGTTTGAATTACTGGTCGTCGGACCAGGCCACACGAATGTGGAGACACTGGAACGAGGAGACCGTGGAGAGGGATTTTGCACTGTTTGAGCAGCATGGCATTTTCCTGCTTCGGGTCTTCCCGCTGTGGCCTGATTTCCAGCCAATACGCCTTCTGCAATACGGCGGTTCAAGAAATGGGGAGATTGACCGCGAGGTATGCCTTGGCGAAGACGAACTGCCGTTGCCAGACACTCCCGCAGGCAAAGCGGGCATGGATGAAACCATGCTGGCGCGTTTCCGCACTCTCTGCGATATTGCAGAACGCCATCATATTCAACTGATTGTGGCAATTATGACCGTCCACATGACTGGACGCCATTATGTGCCGCCCGCCATTGAAAACCGAGACCTCTTCACTGACCCCTTCGCCCTGAAGTGGGAGATGAAGTTCTATGACTGCTTTGTGCGAACCTTCAAGGACCACCCCGCCATTGCCGCCTGGGAGACGGGTAACGAGATGAACTATACGGCCCCCGTCAAAAGTGCCGACCATGCCTGGGTTTGGACAAAGATGATGCATGACATCATCCGTCTGGCAGACCCCACCCGCCCGATTGTCGGTGTCATGGCCGAGGGTCTGAATCCAACGGCTTCAAAGTGGCTGATTGCCGACCAGGGAGAACTGGCCGACTATGCCAGCGTCCATCGATATGACATTCTCAACACGGCTGCCTCGGATGGCTTCCTGCACCTGCGAAACCTCTATCGTGCGGCGGCGGAGTGCCGTATTATCAGCGACATCGGCGGCAAACCCTGCTTCACGGAAGAGACTGGCAACTGGCGCAATATAGCTCTTTCGCTGGAGGGAATGGGCAGCACCATGAATGCGCTGCTCTGGAACGCCTGGGCGGAGGACAGCCGCGCCTTCCTCTGGTGGTGCGCCTTCGACCAGACAAACCTGAACTTTGCTCCCTATCACTGGGGAGACTGGCCCGGGTTGGAACATGGCGTTTTCACGGCAGAGAGGGAAGCGCATCCTACGGCATTGCAAATGGCTCGTTTTGCGAAATTGCTACGGGAAGCGCCTGTTCAGGAACTGCCTCGCATGACGCCCGATGCGGTATGCCTGATTGATGATATGGAAACCGCTTTCTCCGCCTATATTTTGGCCAGGCAGGCAGGAATCAATCTGAAGTTCCAGGCAGCAAGAGCCCCTTTGGCCGATGCAAAGTGCTACTTCCTGCCCTCCCTT
This sequence comes from Victivallales bacterium, assembly GCA_017458805.1. Lineage (GTDB taxonomy): Bacteria > Verrucomicrobiota > Lentisphaeria > Oligosphaerales > Oligosphaeraceae > RGIG3456. Next base: position 1,253 of record JAFTAC010000439.1, read on the forward strand.
TCCGACCGTGGAGGAATTGCTCTGGAAGAGTGGCACAAACTGCGCAGGAACGTGGAGAACGGAGCCATCTGCTATCTTTCCGCCGACGACTGCAACCAGCCCATTCTGCGGGAGTTCTGCGGCATGGAAATAGTCCGCCGCCGCAAGGCGATTTCGCCCATGCGTTGCACCCTGGACGGCACAGAACTTTCTCTCAACTGCGCCCTGGAAAAAGCCATCCAGGTTGAAGGCGCAGAAGTGCTGCTTTCCGATGACGACGGCAATCCGCTGCTGCTGCGCAACCATTATGGAAAAGGCCTGGTTTACACCCTCACCTTCGCCCTGGAAAAAACACTTTCCAATACGCCACGCGCCTACGATTCACCATGGTGGAGAATCTATCGTTCCATTCTGAACAAAAAGCTGATTCTGACCACCCCCGATAGCTCGATTATCCTCACCGAACACTACTTTGATTCACGCAAGGCAGCGGTCATCGCAGTCAATTGCTCTGACGAAAAAAAGAGCGTCCCATTGACTATCGCCGACGGCTGGAAAATCAAAGAGTTCTTCGGCGATGGCAAATACGAGAACAGGACTTTGCAGTTGCCAGCTGGAGGTGGTGTCATGTTCATCATGTCGTAGGGAGACACTCACCTCGCATCACCTGTTTCTTCTGCCGCCACCAAGAACGCCCAACCGTATCAGATAGTAAAGCAGTGTGAGGACGGATGAAACAGCACTGGCCAGATAGGTCATAAAGGCAGCATTGAGCACGGTTGCGGCGTGGCTTTGCTCCTGGGGCAACAGGATGCCCGAGGCAATCAATGCCTTTTTTGCACGGGCGGAGGCATCCCACTCGACAGGGAGCGTCACTAGCGAGAAGAGTACGGCGGCCCCGAACATGATCAGCCCCAGGTTAATGAGCATGGGGGCCTGCATCATCGCCCCCAATGCGATGACAATATATGAGAAGCGGCTGCCAAGGCTGGCTGGCAGAACCAACATGGAGCGCAGTCCCATCGGTGCATAGTTGTTCGCCTTCTGGATGGCATGACCTGCCTCGTGGCAGGCGACGCCCAGCGCTGAAAGCGACTGGCTCCCGTAAACGGCATCCGACAAGCGCAGCGTGTTCGACGAGGGGTCGTAGTGGTCGGACAGGAAGCCATCCACGCGCTCGATACGCACGTTGCGCACGCCCGCCGCATAGAGCATCCGCTGCGCGGCCTCCGCCCCCGTCAGCCCCGACGCCGCACCGACGGTCGAGTACTTGGAAAAGGTGGATTTGACGTAGAACGAGGCCAGCATAGACAACACCAGTCCTGGCAGGGCGAAAATCAGATACATTGGATCAAACATCATAGGTCAGCAATTCCTTATTTTACAGTGACAATGGCCATAGCCGATTTTCCAGAGGCGAGCTCCGTGACCGTCACGCGCCACGCCCCTAAAGGGGCGTTAATCGGCGGGATGACGGTCTGGGTATATCGCCTGTTGAGAAGAGTTCCATAGCAGCAGTCGTCCGTTGTGCCGTCAAGGTTCTCAACGGTGATTTGCAGCGGAAGGAGGCAATCCAGCCGTTTGCCGTTGGCATCAAGCACCTGCACCGTGAAAGAGAAGGGCTCGCCACGCTCCGCATTGGCGGGAGTCACCATCACGACCTTCGCGATGGGTGTCGGCAGGAAAAGGAGAAGTTTGCCGCCCGTGGTCTCGTACTCAAGGTTCAGGTGGGTGCGCCCCTGGTTTTCGATAAAGCTAACAGGCTTGTGCGCGATGAGGTCATAGACGGCTCCCGCATTGCAACGGACATCTACGCCTGCCTTCAGGGGCATGCCCTTCTCGCAGACATGCTTCCAAGGCCCGAAATAGTCGCCAAAAGTGCGCTTGCCGTTGATGGCGAAGAGGTAGAGGGCCTCGCCATCCTGGCGGTAGTGGGTGGTGAGTTCGGGTGTGGAGGTTACCACCATGGGCTCCACGAAGCCGCGCAGCTTCTCCTTCAGCGCCAGAGCTCCCTTGCAGATGGCCTCGTTGAAGGCAACGGGGTCTGCCATGTCCGCCACCACATTGATGTCAATGTCGGGAGTGATGCCAGGCACAAGCGAGGAATCGGAGACAATAATCCCGCCCTTCTCCTGGAACTCCGTGACCGCCTTGAAGATGGGCTCTGCGAGCACATCGCAGTGGGGCATGAAAAGCACCTTGAGGGAACCAAAGCCATCACGCATAATCTCCTCGTCATAAAGAATCTTCGGCTGGAGATTGGCGTGCTGCAGCATAAGGTTCAGATTGAACAACCAGCCGCGCGTCCACCCCCAACTGCCACGTCCCGCAAACATCACGGAAGCCAGGCTTTCCAGAACGCCAATCTGCGCAGACGGTTCTGGCAGACGCTTCAGCACGGGCCCCATCGGCTTGACCACCGTATGCAGGAACTCCTTGAGAACGCCCTCCGTCTCCAAATTGGTGCATTGGTAGCCCGTGTCGCCCTTGCGCACCTCGTCAACAAACAGGGAGCAGTAGCCGTGGAACATGATGCCGCTGACATGCCTCGATATCTGCGTCCACGCGGCAGCACGCAGAATATCGGGCGGAATGGTGATGTATGGGGCGTTGGGGTACTCCAGTGCCCAGGCGGGCGGGTTCTCGATCTTCTCGTCAACGGGGGCGGTCTTGCTGCGGTAGCAGATGATTTGCGTCTCGTTGAAGATGCCCTGCGAGGAGTTGCCTCTGGCCATCGCCTGCATCTCATCGGTATTGACACCGATGTTGATGGCATCGGGGTAGGCGTATGTCCAATGACCCAAATAGCCGACGTTGCCTCCATCGCCCCAGAGCGGGGGGACGCGGATGGCAGGGTCATGGGAAGTGACAAGGGGGCGTTTGGCGATGGACTTCGCGCAGTCACTTATCATGCTTGTCATGTTGTTCCAGCCATCACCCTCCTTCCACCACCAGCGTTAGAACTGATAGAGGGGGTAGTCCATGGGGATGACGCGGCTGAAGGGGAAGTCATCCAGCAGGTTATACAGCGGGGGGCATTTTCCCTCGACGCCCTTAGGGATGTCGCACCCCGTGGCCCTCTTGTAGGCCTCCGTCATCTGGGGCGTGAAGGATGGCAGGCAGGAGTCGCGCACCTCGGAGTTGATTTTCATGCCGATGAAGGCAGGGTGTTCGGCGAGGGGCGTGATTGCCTCCGTGATGGCCTCTTTGATGAAGGCGTTTGCTTCAGGGTTGGAGGCATCCACCTGCACAATCGGCTCGTAGGGCTTGCCATCCTTGTTGATGCGCGGGAACTTGTCCTTGACATTGTTGTTGGTGTTGGTGTAGTCCATCGCGTCAATGCCCATGAAGAGCATCTGGTCCAGCTTGGACAGCTCCCTCGCGGAGACCTCCTTCGCCGTGGGCAAATTACGTAGATAGGGCGCCGTAAATCCGCCACGGCAGCCGATGTTGAAGCCTATGTCCGCAAGACGTTCTTCGACGCCCTGGCGGTAGCTCATCATTATGACAGGCAGGCGGTCATGGCGAACTGGGGAGATCAGGAGCTGTTCATCTTTCGCAAATTGCCGCTGGTACAGCTTGCCCTCGAAGAGATAATCGACCGTCAACTCAATGGGGTACTTCCCGACTTTCAACCGTGTTTCGATAGGAATCCCCAGCTCAAGCGTCTCATCGGCAGGGATAGTCTTGCCGTCCATCTCGACGGTCTTCCCTGCATACTTCAGGCTAACTTTCTTGACGGAAAGCTCCTTGTTGGCGGGGTTGTGCAGGGAAATGTGCAGTTTTGCATCCTGTTCGTTGCGCAGGAAGGCGAGACGCCCCAATGTGCAATCCAGCACTTCGCGGGGGAAGGCGGTCAGCGTGACCTTCGCGATGGTGCCGTCAAAAGGACAATGGACAGAGTTCATGCGGTCGCCGATGTGCGTCTTGATGCGAGGTGCCGACACCGCCCTTCGATGCACGACGTTCTGCCTCTTGTCGGGCTTGCCATCCACCTCGAACCACATCTTGTCAATGCCGTTGAAAGCAAGGGCAACCGTGCAGGCATGGTTAATGGGCAACGCAGTGCCTCGGAAAGTCTCCGCCTCCTCCCCGAAACCAAGGGAAGCGGCCAGAACGTATCGTTTTTTTGCTGGCTGCCACTCAAGCCAGAACATAACTCCTTTGTTGTAAAGGGGATTGTCGTGCTTGTAGTTGACGTTCATGTTGTCCACCAGTACGCAGCGGACGTTCTTGTCGCCAGGTATCTCGCCCTTTCCTGTCGTCAATTCCACGATGTAGCGGAAGCCCTCCCGTGGCACCTGTTCGGGATGCACCTTCTGGGTGGCGAAGCCGCCAGGCTTGTCCCCTTGGACATCGTTAGTGAGACCGCCCTCCCCTATGCGTCCGCAAGTACGCAGTTCCCCGCCGAACTCGCTCGACGGCACGCCCTTGGTAAAATCCCAGACGGCAACCTGCGTCTCCTGCGCAAATAATTGCCCTCCAAGCAACAAGAATACTATCAGCAACGTTTTTTCCATTGCACGGCACCTCCCATTCATTTCAGCACCTCCAGAGCCATGGGCTTCAGGATGCCCCCCGCCTGTGCGCTGTCCTCCACGCGGATGACCAGCAGGTTGGAGGCTCCCCAGCGGATGTCGGCGGTCACGTCAATCCAGAAGGGCTTGTTCCAGCCAGAGGGACCGATGTCGTGCTGCCCGACATAAACACCGTTGAGCCAGACCCATGCGCACTCATCCACACTGGGGCAGTATAGCTCCACAGCGTTGCAATCGGGCTTTTCAGGCATGTCGAAGCGGATGCGATACCAGGCAATGCCGTTGTAGTCAAAGCCCTGCCGCTCCCATGGACCAATCTTGAGCGAGGCCCACTTCTCATCGGCAAACGTCTCCTCGAACCACTTCGCATCGACTCCCTCATCCTCCTTGTCCAGCGAAAAACTCAACCCTTCGGTCGGCAGGGGGATGGTCGCAATCTTGACGATGTCGTGGTCAAAGGCCTTGTTGTCCTTGAGGCGCAATGTCTCCCTAAACAGCTTGCCAGCAGGGGAAATCTTGCGTTTGGCAATCAGCCGTACCTTCTTGTTGGGGCAGTGTTCCGCCAGTTTCTGAAGCAAGGTGTTGTCCTGGTAGTTCTTTTGCGAGTCAATCCCACACGCAAGCAACACCTCGGAGACCTGCTCCGAGGTGTCAAACACCGTCTTCACTTTAAATACACTATAACGCGCATACAATTCGTAAGCGCAACGTGCGCGAATAACAGGGTCAGCGTTGTCCAGATTCTCCAGGATAGTGTTTATAGGATCAGGATCGGCCGCCAACTGCCTGCGGAACTCCGCCCGTTTCTGTACAGTGCGCTGCGTCGGCGTCACTGCCGTCGAAGAATCCGAGGTTTTGCACCCACAAAAAGCAATGAGCATCGCCAACAATACACTAACAAGAGAGCATTTCATCACTATCTTCCAAAAAACAGACTTGTCCATTTGAATTATCGCCCAAACGAACTAGATTCTCTAGAAGTTCTAGATTCTCCAGAATAACCAATGGCATTTGAATACGCTGCTATGAGCAGTGATAATGTAATCTAAAA
>JAFTAC010000440.1 GCA_017458805.1 Victivallales bacterium
ATGGTCGATTGAGCCACGAGCTTGCCGTTCTGTTTGAGGTGCTTGATGATGGCCTTGTCCGCCGCCTTGCAGTTGACGCCCGCGAACTCGGGGACTATGGAGGTGAAATTCGCGCTCTCGTCCAGCGGATCAACCAGCGGGATGCCCGCCACGCGGCAGACGCGATAGTCGTCCTCGCCGTATGCAGGAGCAATGTGGACGATGCCCGTACCGTCGGTTGTGGTCACATAGCCATCGCTCAGCACTCGGAAGGAGTTGGGGTTGTCCTTGTAATACGGGAAAATCGGCTCGTACTGGGTGCCGACCAGCTCGCTGCCCTTGCACTCATAGACGATGGTGTATTCGGACTCTTTCTTGTAGTAGGCGGGGATGCGCGCCTTCGCCATGATGTAGGCGTCGTTGGTGTCGCCGTCCTTGACAACGCAGTAGTCGATGTCGGGACCGACGCATGCGGCGAGGTTCGCGGGGAGCGTCCATGGCGTCGTCGTCCAGATGATGATGTAGGTGGTGAGGTTCTCGGCGCCAGGGAAGGTGCGGTTGGTGACCTTCATGCGGATGGTGACCGTCGGGTCCTGGACGTCCTTGTAGTTGGCGCTGGCCTCGTTGTTGGAGAGCGGTGTGCAGAGCGCCCAGCTGTAGGGGACGATGCGGTGCGCACGATAGATGCGCCCCTGGTCCCAGAGCTGCTTGAAGACCCACCAGATGGTCTCCATAAAGGTATTGTCCATCGTCTTGTAGCCATGGTCGAAATCGACCCAGCGGCCCATGCGTGTGACAATCTGCTTCCACTCGCTCACGTATGTCTGCACCATGGAGCGGCACTGCTCGTTGAAGACGTCCACACCCTTCTCCAGGATGGAGGGGGTGCCTGCCAGGCCCAGAGCCTTCTGCGCCAGCGCCTCGATGGGAAGGCCGTGGCAGTCCCAGCCGAAAACGCGCTCCACATAGCGCCCACGCATGGTCTGATAGCGCGGAATAACATCCTTGATGGTGTCCGCCAGCAGGTGGCCGTAGTGCGGCAGCCCCGTTGCAAAGGGTGGGCCATCATAGAAGACGAATGGCTGCGCGTCCCGCCTGTTGGCCAGGGACTTTTCAAAGGTTGAATCCTGTTCCCAGAACTTCAGAACCTCCTCCTCCATCTTCGGGAAGAAGTCCTTTGCTCCGCTGTTGTTGCTTACTGCGTCAAACATAACTCGTTACTCGTGTTTACTATTTCAATGTTTGCTAATGTGTATTTTGTTGATGGGAAAAATGTTGCAAGCTACAATTGTTGCGCCCTAACGGGCGCGAGTTCACGGGGACGGCAACTCCCAATGCTGCGCGCCCTTTCGGGCGCTTGCATTGGGTTACGATTGTCGCGCACTCCGTGCGCTGGCCGCTTTCGCGGCCTAAGCTCAACTACCCTATTGTGAAACATGGCATTGCCCACAAAGGCTACTCCTTCTCCCAGGCCTCGATTTTCGCGTATGGGATGCGGATTCTCATGGGCTTGCCCTTTGCGTCCTCGAACTCGACGTTCACCACCTCGGGGAGCGCCTCGATGATGGAGAGGACGCGGATGGTATTGCCGCCGTAGGTGGCTATCCACGGGCCAGCCGAGCTGCCGTCCTCCGCGCGGGCTATCTTCTCGAAATAGGCCTGGGTGAAGCCTTCATTCGCCTCTTCGGACTGTTCCTGCGCCTCGCCCCCCATGTTGAGTGCGATGTTCTTCTGGCGTTCCGCCTCCTCGGCCTCCTTGGCCTGGCGTTCCGCCTCCGCCTTCTCCCTCATCTCCTTGACGCCCTTGATGTCGAGTGCAAACAGGATAATCAGCGGATAAATCCAGGGGATGACCAGTCCCAGCAGAAAATGCGGTATCGGGTTGTAGCGGCGGCATTTGGCGATGGAGGCCGCCCAGCAGGCGGAACCAAACAGCACCAGCATGACGGCTGCTATCGTGAAGGTGACAGCAGGGTCGTACTCGATGGCCGTCGCCTTGGATGATTCGTCCACATAGCCAAGCACAACCTTGCAGATGGCTGCCCAGCAGTTGCGCACGATTTCCCAAAACCTGTCGATAAAGTCGCTATTGCTCATAATCTCCTCACGATTGAAAACTAGCTATTGACCGCGTGGCCTGCGAGGCCTGAGGCCTCCTTGCAGGAAAAGCCGCGTGTCGCGGTAAACAAACAGAATGTATAGGATGAAACAGACATAGAAGATGTTGTCGAAGGTCCACGAGGGCGGCGTCACCGCATACCAGATAAGCGTTGCAAAGGTCGGCACCGCGCACAGGTTGACTCCGACTTTGAAGAGAGAGCCAAAACTGTGCCCCATGTCCCGCCTGAACATAAGCGACGCCAGGCAGAAGATGAGCAGGCAGAAGAGGACGCTCCAACCGTGCGACAGGAAAAACCAGAAGACCAGCAGCGGAAACGAAACCGCACACCCAATCAGGCAGAGATTCACCAGGTCCTTCTCCCCAAGTTCCTTCTCGTCGCTTGATTCAAGGCTCTTCTCCATGCGCTGCAAATGCTTCTCCCCCAGAATCTCGCGCTGAATGATGCGGTTGCCTTCGCCACGGAAGACATTCCACAGGGATATGCCCTTCTCCGTCACCCAGATGCCCTTTTCGGGATTCCCTGCCACATAGGGCCTGACCTCGGGTGCCTGGCTGAAATCGACGCTCCAGCCGTTCTTTGCCAGTGAATACTCGCCGTTAATCCCCATCTGCCAGGTCAGCCGTCCGTCCAAGACGCTCACGGGTGCCACGTTCTTGGCGACCTCCCGCACGATGGGCAGCGCAACGTCCATGTATTTTTCGTAGTAATGGGCGCCCTCCCCGACTGCCCCCACAAACAGGCAGGCCAGAATGAACAGCAACGCGGCCCCCCACAGCCCATGAACCTGCGAGACAGCCATCGCCAAAGAGGGACGCACAAACAGAGCGAACAGCATACTAAAGCAGCCAGGACGCGCTTCACGCTCCGCCGCCTCGTCCACTATTTTGTCCTCCTGCCCGCTCATGCCTTGCACTGCGCCGAGGCCAGCATGGCCTCTTCGGCGGCCAGTTCCGCCATGATGTCATTCGCGGCCTCCTGCTGCTCCTTCGGGATGCGGTCGTAGAAGAGGATGCCGTCCAGATGGTCAATCTCATGCTGAAGGCAACGAGCCAGCAGGCCGCCGCACTCCACCATGACCTCCTTGCCGTCAAGGAGCATGGCGCGCAGGAGCACCCTGGCGGGACGCGTCACGTCCCCCTCCACGCCAGGCAGGCTCAGGCACCCCTCGCCGCATGTCTCCGTCTCGGCTGAGGTGGAGAGGATTTCAGGGTTGACAAGAGCCAGCGGCATCAGCGGGTTCAGCAACATCTCCCCTGGGGAGAGCTGCTTCTTCTTCTCCGACCGCTTCTCCTTGCGCCCCGTCGGGCGCGTGTCAATCACAATCATCCGCTTGTTGATGCCGACCTGGGGGGCGGCCAGCCCGACGCCAGGCAGCTCGTTCTCCTTCATCGTCACGATCATGCGACGAGCCAGCTCCCGAATCTCGTCCGTTACCGACATGACGGGAAGAGACTTCACCCGCAATGCAGGATTGCCGTTGCAGACAACCCGCATACGCTGCGGCCTCGATATTTTCAGAAAATCAAACATTCGTGTTCCATGGGCTATTTGACCAGACAAAAAGGGCTATATACCTATAATAAATCTAATGCAAATTCCTCAATTCGCAAGTTGGAAAGAGCGATTTTACTCGTATTCCTTACTATATATATAGTTTTCGCGTTCTTTTCTCCACTTCTTCCCTTAAATTACAAAAAAATCTTCAAAACCCACTTGACAAATTGGAAAAGCCGTATATTGTTATATTTGTCATGTTTTGTCATCTTTAAACAAATCAGGAGGAATGAACGATGATTTTGACATTGAAAGAGTTGGCAGAGTACCTGAAGTTGAACGAGCGTTCCATTCAGCGGATGCTGAAGACAGGGCAGATTGAAGGCAAGAAGATTGGCGGCCAGTGGCGTTTCAGCGGCAGCCAGATTGACCGTCTGTTTTTCCCTGACAAGCCTGTCCAGAGCGAAGAGGCCGTGGCCTTCTCCGACTTGACCCAATCGACGCTGAAAATTCCAGTCAGCCGCCTCATCAACGAGGAGCGCATCATCCTGGACATGCAGGCCACGAACATGGACGAGGCCATTACGGAACTCACCCCCTCCCGCATCTTCAACCGCCTGGTCCTGGATATCGACGCGCTGCGCCAGAAATGCCTTGACCGCGAAAAACTGCTGAACACGGGCGTTGGCAACGGCATCGCCATCCCGCATACCCGCGATACCATCTCCACGCTGGCTTCCTCTGGCTGCGTCGTCATCGGACGCTCCAAGGCGGGCATCAACTACTCTAAGATTTTCGAGGAGGACGGGAGGACCATTGAAAGCACGCCCGCCGACAAGAAG
>JAFTAC010000441.1 GCA_017458805.1 Victivallales bacterium
CCAAAAGAACTGCTCAGCACAAAGGCGTATGCATGGTTCAACTGCGGACTGCGGCGTCGCCTCGCGCCAGGCTGGCGCATCACGCGCCCCAGCAACTGAATGGTATCTGTGTTACTGGCGATATTTGCCACGGAACAGAGAACGTATGCAGAGGGGCAGTCCCAGCCCTCTTTCAACGCTTGCACCGTAATGATGTATCTCACAGGGGATTTGGGGTCGTTTACGTCAATGCCATCAAGCTCCTTCTGCTCGCCCGTCACCACGGCAATCTCGTTTTCGGGCAACTTCGCCGTCTCCACAAGGAAACTTCTGAGGGCATTGACAGGCACGTCGCCATTAACCTTGGTCGCTTGGAAGAGAAGAAGCGGACGGAGGTAGCCGCCCTCCCCTTTTGCAAGCTCCTTTTCCGCAACCTTTTCCAGCTCTTGACGCTTTTCGATGGCCGCAAACACGGCCTGCTCCCATTGGTTGTGGAATTCCGTCAGCTCTATGGGCAGCTTGATCATCTCCTCGTCAAAGAGCTCGCTGGCATGGACGCTGTAGAGGGTGTTGTTGCCACGCTCGGGCGTTGCGCTCAGCCCGAGAACCGCGCTGGGATTCAGGCGTGTCAGCGTCTCGCGGGAAAGCTCGCTTGTCATCTTGTGCGCCTCATCGACGATGATGATGGGGCTTCTGCTGTGCGCCAGATTCACAAAGGAGAAATTGGGAAGCGAGGGATTCTCCGCCTGCGCGTCCATCCCCTCCGCGAGACGGATGGTTCCAAAATGCGGTTCAAAATCCTCTTGGTGCTTATATACGTTGTACTTAGACTTCTCCTTCTTGACGAAGGCCTGTTCTGTTGCCACGACGATGCAGAGGTTCTTCTCCAAGTCAGAGGGGGAAATCATCTGCACCTCATCCAGGTCAAAGACACGCACATTGCCACCGAAAGCCTGGTCAAGTGCCTGACGATAAGGGTGCCGCGGCTTCTTCAGTGCCTCCGCTGTCTGCGTTCGAATGGTGTCCGACGGCGCGAACCAGAGCACCAGCGGATAGTCGCGACCCTGGCACTCGGCTATGATTTTGATGGCGTGGGCGGCGATGATAGTCTTGCCGCCTCCCGTCGGCACCTTGATGGCGACCGTCGGCGTGTCCAAAGCCGTCTTCACATAGCCGCGCTGGATGCCCAGACGCATCTGACGCTCTGGAGAGGACGTCACCGCCATGTACGCCTCCTCGGGGCTTCGCGTGTCCAATATCCCGAAGTACTCCCGAATGGCAGTCAATGTATCTTGCTGATAGGCTTTGAGTTGCATGGTCCTTCTCACCTCCTAACCACAACGTCATACGGGATCTGGCGGAATTCAATGCCCTCTGTGGCCAAGCGCTCGTCGCCGAGGCGGCACCACTCCGCGTAGATGACCAGGCGACGGTACTTCGCGCAATGCAAATCTTCCTTGATGACGGCCAGCGTCTGGCGCGTCAGAACGTTTCCGCCCGCAACGCTTCGGTCGTGGAGGATGCCGTTGTAGAGAAGCGCGTAGGCAGTTCCGTTGTAAAGGCCTAAGACAGTTCCAGTTGCACCGCTGTTTTCGTTCCAGGCCGTCCCCGTCTCCTGCCACCAGATATGAGCGGCAAGGACATCATACGGGATGGTGGCGGCAATCTGTCCGTTTGCATCCAGCAGTGGCTCACCAAGCTCGTAGTAGCGGAACGCTCCGCCACCCTGCCACTTGACCGCCTTTGAGATGCCTCCCTGCTCGCCGTCAATCACCTTTTTCATGCGCACGGCGCAATGCGTCCGCGCATGCTCTCCCATCTCAATGCCAATCCACCGACGCCCCATCTTGTGCGCCACAGCCGCCGTCGTCCCACTCCCTAAAAACGAGTCCAACACCAAATCACCCTCGTTCGTGGCTATCTCCAAGATGCGCTTTATCAAGCGCTCAGGCTTCGGAGTCGCAAAAGGTGACTGGCCGTCAAACAGCTTCAGCACCTCCTTCTTCGCCTCGTCCGTATGGCCTACTTCCTGATGAAGCCAAAGATTCTGCGGTGCAATTCCACCCACGGAATCCAGATAGGTCTTTCGCGCAATCTTTCCTTTACCATTGCTTCCAAAGTAAAAACGTGGCCATTGTCCTTGTTTCAAGACAGTCAAAGCCTTTTTTTGGGATTCATCAACTGACTGAGCTAACATGATTGCTTTTACGCCCTTACGCACTTCCTTGACGCTTACACCGCAAATAGCAGCCCGTTTCTCAGCATCGTCAATCTCTTTCAATTCATATGGACACCATCCATTCATAATCGCAAGCATTTCATCTTGTCCATATCGCCAATGTGAACTTGTCGTTGGATAAAGCAATTCACCCGTAAAAGGATGCTGAATGGCATAAACCATTCCTTGATGCGTAATAGCTTCTGAAGCGTATGAATTATCAGGACGCCATAAACCTTTGGGGTCATTGTCTGGATTCTTGTATTTTTTGTCCATTTCGAATGAACGAGGCATCTTTTTCGGTAGCCAGTCATCTCTTTTGGAATATACAAGTATGTGTTCAGCGGAAGTTACAATTCCCTTTGAGTCACCTTTTACAGAATAATTGCGTTGCCAAGAGATATTTGCAACGTAATTCTTTCGTCCAAAGACTTCATCGCAGATGACTTGGAGGTATGCACCCTCGCGGTCGTCAATGGAAATCCAGATAGAGCCGTCCTCGCGGAGGAATTCGCGTAAGAGCTTGAGTCGCGGGTACATGAGATTGAGCCAGGTGGCATGCTCCAGGTTGTCATCGTAGTGCTCGAAGGCGGAGCCCGTGTTGTAGGGCGGGTCGATGTAGATGCACTTCACCTCGCCTGCATAAAAGGGCAGAAGCGCCTTTAACGCCTCCAGGTTGTCACCATGCACAAGAACGCCATGAGGCAGATCCGACGGCGAGGACGCCGTCGTTACCCCTTGCACACCATATCCAAGCGACGCCTCTTCCCGCAATATCTTCAGCGGAACCGCCTTGTCAGCAGTCGTCGCCTTGTCTCTTCCTAACCATTCAAGCAGTGGCATAGTTGTTTGTGGTGTTTTTGGGTTATTATTCGCGGGGCTAAAGCCCCGCGCACAGAACAGGTGCCAACCACCTGTCCTGTGCCCACCGTTTTACAGTGGCGGGTTATATTTTTGTAGCCCTCCGTGGGTGCAAAAGCCCCCCAGAGGGGGGCAATCGCCACGGAGTGGCGAGACAAAGG
>JAFTAC010000442.1 GCA_017458805.1 Victivallales bacterium
CAGATTCCCGCGCTTCTCGTCTCCATCACGGCAGGTATCATTGTTACGCGCGTCGGTGACGTTGACAACAAGCCTCTGGGCCAGGACATCATCGACCAGTTCTTCGCGCAGCCGAAAGCTATCATGCTGGGTTCCCTGATGCTGGTCTGCATCGGACTGATCCCAGGTTTCCCGAAAATCCAGATTTTCGGACTTGCGATTTTTGTGGCGGCGATTGGCTGGAGTCTGATGTTGAAGGCAAAGATTGCTGCTGCGCGTGCCGCGAAGGCAGCCGACCCGCTTGCTGCAGCTGCACCATCGGAGGGCACGCAGCCCAAGCCGCGCAAGAAGGAGGGCGACGACTTCTCCATGGTGGTGCCACTTACCGTTGATATCGATGCGGACATCCGCGGCGCCCTCACATACGAGGAGCTGAACGAACAGATCATGGTGATTCGCCGTGCGCTCTACCACGACCTCGGAGTTCCGTTCCCTGGCATCAACCTCAGCTTGAACCCCGCCATGAAAGATGGCCGCTATCGCCTGCTGGTCAACGAGGTGCCTGTTTCCGAAGGCGTCCTTCGCAAAGGGTGGCTCTTTGCCTTGGAGACGGCGGACAACCTTACTGCCACAGGCATCAAGTTCGAGACGGGCAAGGCCTTCCTCTCCGGCTACGAGACCTGCTGGGTACGCGAGGAGGACAAGGCGAAATTGGACGAGAGCGGCATTCGCTCGCTCAACCTGAACGGCGTGCTGACCTACCACCTCTCTGGCGTGCTTCGCCGCTATGCGCACGAATTCCTGTCCCTCCAGGAGACGCGCTTGCTCTTCGACTACATGGAGCGCGAGGCCCCCGAGCTGGTCAAGGAAGTGCAGCGCGTGCTGCCCTTGCAGAAGATTACGGACGTGCTGCAGCGCCTTGTTCAGGAGGGCATCTGCATCCGCGACCTGAAGCGCATCACGCAGACCCTTATCGAATGGGGGCAGAAGGAGAAGGATACGGTTCTGCTTGTGGAGTATGTGCGTTCTTCCCTCTCGCGCTACATCAGCTACAAGTTCTCGGGCGGGCAGAACATCATGGCCGCCTATCTGCTTGACCCCACGCTTGAGGAGAAGATTCGCAAGTCTGTCCGTCAGACCTCTGGCGGCAGTTATCTTGCGATGGATCCGACCACGGTCAGGTCGATTCTGGCGGTGGTCAAAAAGACCATCGGCGATTTGGCGAAAATCCCGCAGAAGCCCGTTATCATTGTCTCTGTTGACATACGCCGCTACTTCCGCAAGATGATTGAGAAGGACTACTACGAGCTGCCAGTGCTGAGCTTCCAGGAGCTTTCCCAGGAAATCAACATCCAGCCATTAGGGAGGCTTAAACTGTGAATCTCATACTTAAAATAGTGCAGGGTCCCAATGCAGGGGCCGAAATCGCGCTGATTCAAGGCGTGAATGTCAAACTCGGTCGGAGCGACGAGTGCGACGTCATCCTGACTGACCAGACACTGCCCGACGTCGCCTGCGAAATCGAGGTCGGCGCCGAGCGCGTGATGCTTCTGCTTCCAGGCGGAGGACAGGAACGGCTTGATCCATTGCATGTCAAGGTCTTCGAGACCACGGCCATCGCCGTCGGTCCCGCCGATGCCCCCTGGGGTACCCTTGTCTGGCCAGACCCGAATGAAAAAGAGCTGGAGGAGAAGCCCGAAGAGGAGGAAGAGAAACCCGAAGAGAAGCCACGCTTCCGCAAGCTGCAATGGGCCGTCCTCATCGTCTTGATTCTCGTGGTCATCCTGGAGTTCGCCCTCTGGTTCTTCTGGCCTTACCTGAAGGAACCTGTCACGAAGGTGCGCACCTATTTCCATGACAAGTACGAGGAGTGGACGGCGGATGAGTTGGAGCAGGCTGCACAGCCTGTACGCAAGCAGACGCTTGATGAACTTGCGACGGCATACGGGGTGGATTGTGTCCTGCCCCCGCCACACAGTTCTGCGAAGCCAATCCTGCGCGGCAACCTGAAGACCCGTGCGGATCGCCTCAAGCTCACCGCCTCCGCGTATGGCATCCATCCAGGATGCAATCTGGAGCTGACCGACGATGAATCGTTGCGGAACTCCACTGAAGAGCTTCTGCGCATGGTTGCTGACGATGCCTTGAAGCTGGAATCGGCTGAAAACAGGCAACTTGCCCTATCGGGGCATCTCAAGAACACGGAGGAGTTGACACGCATTCTCACCGCTATTAAGGCGGACATTCCGCATGTCGAGAAGATTGACTGTTCCAAGGTCGAGATTGAGCCGCCGCCCGCTCCCCCTGCAGAACCGAAGAATGTGCCCGTCGTTGCGCGGCC
>JAFTAC010000443.1 GCA_017458805.1 Victivallales bacterium
ACAAGCTCCGCCTTGCGCAAACATGAAGATGCACAAGCTCCGCCTTGCGCAAACATGAAGATGCACAAGCTCCGCCTTGCGCAAACATGAAGATGCACAAGCTCCGCCTTGCGCAAACATGAAGATGCACAAGCTCTGCTTGCGCAAACATGAAGATGCACAAGCTCTGCCTTGCGCAAAAAAAGGGAACAACCATGAAAAAACTACTACTTATACTCACAGGAGCGTTACTTATGGCCTCATCGTCTTTTGCACACCCCAAGGCCCAGGTCAGCGAAATCCAGACCTTGACGGACTTCTCCCTCTTCCCAACCCGCATCAGGACCACGGGCGGCGCCTTCTTCTACCCGAAAACGGGACCGTTCAAGCTCTCGTTCATGAAGATGGACCCGAATAAATCAATAACGGTCCGCGCCATACTCGTCTCCCCTTCCAGAGAGGTTCTGGCGGATGTCTGGATTCCAGGCACACAGAAGGAAAAACAGTTCCAGAAGGTCGATTTCACCGTTGACGTGAAGCATGTTGGCGTTTACGCCCTCTGCGTCACCGCCATAGGCGACCGCTATGGCGATGAGTTCCTCTGGGGCTTCACCACCAACTGCGAAAAGTACCTCATTGAAACCTCGCGCGGACACAGGGACGCCCGCCACGAAGAGCCCGTCGTCGTGCTCTCTGGCGATCACGAAGGTGACATTTTCTTCCAGCCCTCCCCCAGGGCCTTCGGCGTGCAGCTATCCCGCCTTCTGCCCGACATGCCCGCCGCGGAGCTCCGTAATGACCAGGGCAAAGTTATCGCCACCTTCACCCGCGATGCAGAGGGCAAGTCAAGCTGCAACATAGACGCGGACGAGACCCGCAAGGCCCCCTGGTCCCTCCACCTCCCCAAAATGCAGGTCGTGCTGGAGGGCGATGACATCACCCGCTGGGACAATGACTCCCTCTTCCCAAATGCCTCCATCTGGACGGACAAGCGCTCCGCCTGGTTCGACTACTGCTCCAACCGCTACCTGCTCCACCCCTACAACTACACCATCAACATTCCCCAAGGCAAAAAGGAGAACGTTGTTTTCACACTGCAGAATCTTGGCGACCAGCCCAAGCAGGTCCACCTGGAGCTTGAATACGACGGCGACACGCCCCGCTTCGCCACACTCCCCTTCACGGATGTCACCCTGCCGCCGCAATGCAAGGACAAACAGCTCATTGTCGCGTGTACCTCTTGCCAAGAAGGCTCCTGCCGCATCCGTGTCACAACCGATGGCTTCACCACCTACTCCACGTTGACGGTCCACCAGGCTGACAAGGCGCAGAACTATGCCTTCAAAAAGCCTATGATGATTTCCGCATACAGCCATGAGAACAAGCAGTTCGCATACGCACCTAACTACCCCACCATCCAGCAGCCCTACTTCGACATGGAGAACAGGCCCTTCGTCCTCACCAAGGATGTCACCTCCCTGCACGATGGCAAGTGGCTCCATGGCCGCTTCATTCTCCCAGGCGAGAAGGAGCCAAACACCGCCCCCCTGCCCTTCCTCGCCTCCAAAATCGCCTTTGACAAGGACAACTGGGTCTATGTCGTCGTCAAATACAACAGCAACCAGTACCTCGCCTACTCTGGCGACAACGGTCTCACCTTCAAGCTGGCGAAACTCCCTGTTCAAGGAAGCATCGACATAGAGTCCTTCACGGGCCACAACATGCCTCCAGGCCCCCCGCCAATCATTGTCAACAGACGCCGCGACACGGGACCCCGCACCAGGCAGACCTTCTGGCGCGCCGAAAACGACATGTACCTCGTCATCCCCGTCAAGAAGGACGGCGAAATCAGCTTCCTGAAGCCGATTCATGTCACCAAGCTCAGCATCGGCATTTCCCTGCATTCGGGCATCCCATGCACCGTCGTCTCCTTCCAGAACAGGACGCACGTCATCTGGGCCGAGGCAACCGACCCCAACGACAAGAGCATCATCGGCGTTCCCACCTTCGTGGCGACTTACGACTACGATACGGACAAACTCTCCTCTCCTGCCCTCATCGGCTACGGGCCACCCGCCAACGACGTCCACAACACCCCCTGCATCACGCTGGACAGCAAGGGCTACCTCCATGCCCTCGTCGGCACGCATGGCAACACCTTCAAGTATGCACGCTCTCTCAAGCCAAACACCGCCGAAGGCGGCTGGACCCCCACAGCCGACGTGGGCGAAAAACTCAGCCAGACCTACATCGGCCTTGTCTGCGACAAGCAGGACGTTCTCCACACTGCCTTCCGCCTCTGGGGAGGCCAACGCCCTGGCTTCCCCATTGGTTTCTTCGCGCAACTCTCGCAACAGGAGAAGCCCGCGATGGAAGACACGTGGTCGCAGCCCGACACCCTCATCCTCCCCGCCTTCACCGATTACAGCGTCTTCTACCACAGGCTTGTCATCGACCGCAAAGGCACCCTCTACCTCTCCTACACCTACTGGTCAACCTACTGGTTCTACCGCAACGAGCAGATAGCCGTCCGCGCCCTCATCAAATCCGAGGACGGCGGAAAGAACTGGTCGCTGGTATCTGATTTCAACTAGAACTTAGGAATAATAGCGATACGCTATGTTCCCAAGAGGGTTGTTTAGCGTAGGCCGCAAAGCGGCCAGCGCACGGAGTGCGCGACAAGCGTAGCCCAATGCAAGCGCACGGAGTGCGCGACAAGCGTAGCCCAATGCAAGCGCCCGCAAGGGCGCGAAGCATTGGGTAGGCTGCCCCAGATATTCGCGCCCGTAGGGCGCAACAAATCCTTTGGTATTACCTTCCCTCATGGGGAAACATAGCAAAGCGATAATAGCGATTATCTCCCCAAAACGCAATGGCACCTCAAAAATCCCACTGGAAAATCAACATCGTGATGCTGTGGTTTTCACAGCTTCTCATCATGGCTGGCTACTCGGCGATGGTTCCCTTCATCTCGCTGTTCATCAAGAACGAACTGGGCATCACCGACCAGGCAGAGCTGGCGAAATACATCTCGGCATTCAGCTTCTTCGGCACCCTGGGGTATGTCATCTTCTGCCCCATCTGGGGCGCCCTGGGCGACAAGTTCGGCATCAAGCCCATGCTTTTGCGCGGCACTTTCGTCACCGCCCCCATCTTCGCGATGATGGGCTACGTCAACACGCCTGCAATGCTGATTTTCCTGCGCTTCATCACAGCCAGTTGCGCGGGCACCACCGCCGCCTCCAACATCATGGTGGTCAGGACCACGCCCGAAAACCGCCAGGGCTTTGCGCTGGGGCTCCTCTCCACCGCCATCTGGGGAGGCTCCATGCTCGGCAACTTCATCGGCGGCCTCATTATCCACAAATACACCTACCTGCACGCGTTCTGGCTCTGCGGCGTCATGTACTTCATCGCTGGCTTCGCCATCATCTTCACCCATGACGACATGAATCCCGACAGCGTTCTGAAAAAGGCCGTTGACACTGCGGCAAAGGGCTGGCGCGCAAACTTCACCACCCCCATCTGGCTGATGCTTCTTCTGTTCCTCATCCTGGGGCTCATCCGCAACATAGAGACCCCCTACCTGGCCCTCCGCGTCGAGGAGATGACCTCCAAGGAAGAAGCAGACTACTGGACGGGCATCATCAGCGCCATCGTCTGCATCGGGGCCATCATCGCGGGGGCATCGGCGGGCACCCTTGCTGACCGATACCAGCCCATCGTGCTCATCTGCCCCATCTTCATCGTCTCCATCATCGCCATGACCATGCAGAGCTTCGGCAGCAGCCCCATCTATTTCGCGGCGAGCCGCACGCTGCTCTATGTCGCGGCTGGCGGCATACAGCCCGTCATCCAGCGTACACTTTCAACCATCACGCCCAAGGAGAGGCGCGGCACGGTCTTCGGGGCCTCCAGTAGCATCAGCAGCGTCGGCACCATGCTCGCCGCCGTCATCGGCGGCGTCTGCTATGCAACCATCGGCATCCGAGGCACCTTCCTCACCGCAGCCGCCTCCTACCTCGTCGCCTTCCCCATCTATTTCGTCATCATCCGCGTTCTAACACGCAGGAGGTAACGACGACGGCCCGTCGTCGAAAAAGGCGTGGAGAAAGCGCAAGCTCCCAGGCGTGGAGATGCGCAAGCTCCGCCTTGCGCAATTATTTCAAAATCCAACACTTGAAATGCTAAAAAAGTGGAGTATAATTTAAGGAAATGAGTACTCTTGTCACTATATAACCAATGGAGAGTTTCCATGAAAAAGACATTTACCCTGATTGAGCTTCTGGTTGTCATCGCCATTATCGCCATTCTGGCAGCCATGCTGCTGCCCGCGTTGAGCAAGGCACGCGAGAAGGCACGCGCGATTTCCTGCACCAACAACCTCAAGCAGATTGGTCTTGCCTGCGGCATGTATGCAGACGACCATGCAGGCCAGATTGGCATCCATTGCTGCGTCAGCAAGGAAATGCAGTGGACAGTCCAGCTTTGGAGCGAAGGCAACACGAAAACTGGCACCCAAATACTCAACGAGCACAAGGAAATGCGATGCCCCAGCAGCCAAGTTTCCGTCTCATGGGTCACCGTCGGGTTCACCTACTCCGTCTATGGTGTCTATAACTTCGGCTCCACCTACGATGCAGAAAAGGGCCTCACCTACCAGACCAAGACCGTCGAACAATTTGCAGGACGCACAGCGAAGGCACTGAATTCCTGGAGCGTCAAGTCTCCGTCAGACACCCTCCATCTGGGTGATGGCATCATCTACGGCACCGCCGACTACCGCGGCACCCCGCTTTACTGCTACAACGCCACCAGCTCTGAGGCATGTGGAATGCACTTCCTCCACGGTGGCAAGGCCAATATCCTCTGGCTTGACTGGCACGTATCCCCGCTCAATCCAGGCGAGGCGAAGAGTACCTTTTCCAAGGCCAC
Source organism: Victivallales bacterium (assembly GCA_017458805.1). Classification (GTDB taxonomy): domain Bacteria; phylum Verrucomicrobiota; class Lentisphaeria; order Oligosphaerales; family Oligosphaeraceae; genus RGIG3456. The sequence continues at coordinate 4,915 of JAFTAC010000443.1, forward strand.
CAACCTGGCCAACAACGCCGCCTTCTACAGGGCAAGCGCCGATGCTGCGGCAAACTAACCACTTAGCGTCATAGACATTACAGGCCCGGCAGGCACCCCCTGTCGGGCCTGAATTGCTGATAATATGTTGTATAGCAACGTCTGCATCGAATCATTCGGCTACTGCCTCCCAGAGGAGGTCGTCACCTCGCTGGAGCTGGAGGAGCGGCTGAGGCCGCTCTACGAGCGCATTGGCCTGCGCGAAGGGCGTCTGGAGCTGATGAGCGGCATCCGCGAACGCCGCTTCTGGAAGCCAGGCACGCTGCCCAGCCAGGTCTCCGCCAAGGCGGGACTGGATGCCATACGCAAAGCGGGCGTGGCTCCTGCGCAGGTGCAGTGCCTCCTGCACTGCTCCGTCTCGCGCGACTTCGTGGAGCCAGCCACCTCGACAGCTGTCCACAGCCTATTGGGCCTGGGGCACCATACGCTGAACTTCGACATCTCCAACGCATGCCTGGGCATGGCCTCGGGGGTGCTGATGCTGGCGAACATGATTGAACTCGGGCAGATTGACTGCGGGCTGGCTGTCTGCGGCGAAAGTTCGGGTCCCCTCGTGCGAAACACCATTGCACGCCTGAACACAGACCTGACGATGACTCGCAACGGCATGAAAAGCCAGTTTGCCTCCCTCACCATCGGCTCCTGCGCGGCGGCCATCCTGCTCACCTCACGCAGGCTAAGCAAGACGGGACATCGCCTGCTGGCGGCGGCAAGCTACACGGACACCTCTGCAAACAAGCTCTGCCAAGGCGACGCCAACGGCGGCATGACCGATGGCAGCGCCCCCCTCATGGCGACTGATTCCCAGGAGCTTCTCAAGGCGGGCGTGGCTGTCGCCACGCAGATGTGGTCGCTGTTCAAGCAGACCACAGGATGGGATGAAACCACCCCTGACGTGATTTGCACCCACCAGGTGGGGAAAGCCCACACTGCGCTTCTGTATCAGACGTTAGGTCTGGATTTGAATAAAGACTACCCCACCTACCCCGTCCTCGGCAACTGCGGCTCCGCCTCATGGCCCGTCACATGTGCCATGGCTGAGGAGGCGGGACGGCTCGCACACGGCAACAAACTGGCGGTCCTGGGCATCGGCTCTGGCCTGAACTCCACAGGGCTCGCCATCCAATGGTAAAAGGGAACCTTATGAACACCGACAAAGAAAGCATACTGAAGAAGGCCACGGATGTCATCGACATTGAAATCGAGGCCTTGCAGGCTCTGAAAAACGACTTGGGCGATGCATTCGTTGACCTGGTTCACCGCTGCCTCAACATCCTCCAGAACGGAGGAAAGCTGGTTCTGTGCGGTGTCGGCAAGAGCGGCCACATCAGCAAGAAAATCGCCGCCACACTCTCCAGCACGGGTGCGCGCTCCGTCTTCATGCACCCCGTCGAGGCAATGCACGGCGACTTGGGCATCATCTCCCCGAAAGACATCCTGCTGGCTGTCAGCTACAGCGGCGAAACGGATGAGCTTCTGGCGGTGCTGCCAGCCGTCCACCGCCTGGGTGTGGAAATTGTCGCCATCACAGGCAAGGCGGATTCGCGCCTGGCGGAGGTCTCCGACCTTGTGGTGCCAATGCCAGTCCCACGCGAGGCATGCCCATTCAACCTGGCCCCCACCGCCACAACCACCGCGCTTGCCGCCCTTGGCGACGCACTGGCCATGACCCTTCTCCACTGCCAGAACTTTGCGCTAAGCGACTACGCAAAGCTGCATCCAGCGGGTGCCATTGGACGTTCCATCACCCTGACCGTCAAGGACTTCATGCGCACAGGCGAACATGCTCCGCGCGTTCAGCCAGGCACCATCGTGCGCGATGCCCTTTTGGCTATGACCAATGCACGCGCTGGCGCCGTTGCCGTCGTCGATGCAGACAACATGCTCTTGGGAATCTTCACGGATGGCGATTTCCGCCGTCAAATCACGCGCGATGCATCTGTGCTTGAAGCAAACATTGAGAAGGTCATGACCCTGCACCCCATCTCCATCAACCAGGACGCCCTCGCCGTGGAAATCATGAAGCTGCTTGAAAAGCGCAAAATCGACGACATCCTCGCCGTTGACAACGAAGGCCACTTCGCTGGCCTCGTCGATATCCAGGATCTCCCCAAGTTCAAAGTGATGTAAATTGCAACGCGACAGATAGGGTGTGGCGACGGCGTCCCGCTGTCGAAGAACCATGCACAATGACAGAGCTTTTGCTTAGATTTGTTGGGCATACATTTCGCGAAGCAAGGGCGAAGTTGTGGGCGCGCTTCTCCGACGGCGAGACGCCGTCGCCACACCCTATCTGTCGCAAAGCACACCCCTGAGGTAGCCGTCGGCGTTATTACCCCTTCCTTGCCTCCACATACTCCATGTAGCGCTTGTATAGGGTGTGCGCAGATGGATACATCGAATAGGGGCTCAGGAAATGTGGCACCTCGAAGGAGATGATTTTCTCCACATAGTCCTGCACGGTCTCCAGCTTGAAGCGCATCTTGGCCCACTCAATCGGGGGGAACCTCCAGGGCATGTCACGGTCGAAGGTCTCCAGATTGGACCAATAGGCGATGCCGTGCTTCTTGAATACCTCTGCCGTTGCCTTGACGTAGGCAGGCAGGTCTTTGAAGTGGACGTGGCCGTCCATGAACGCATAGGCAGAAATCAGCCCCTCCATCTCCCCAAGCAGGAAGTCAAAGTGCTTGGCATGGACATCGGGCGGCACGGGGTTCTGGGTGTATTTGGGACCGTGATAGCGCGGGGAGACGATGATGGGGCGCACGGTGTCAAAAGAGCGAATGACCTTGCAGAGGGGCTTCCAGATGCGGTGCGGATGCGTCTGGAGACTGCCCTCATGGCACATATACCACCCCTTGAAAGCCTTGCGCTTGCCGTAACGCTCGTTTAGTTCGTGAATCAAATCCGTGTTGATGCCGACCTCACTGTCCCAGTCGTTTTTCAACCAGTAGTCCACGGTGTCAAAAAGGCCCATGTAGATGTCGATGCCCGTGCGTTCGCCTTCACGCAGGACCACATCCACCAGGTCGGGCTCAGCGTAGAGGGTTGTTTTCAGCACATCGCTCTTGTACATCGCGCTGTCCCGAAAACCGACACGGATGATGATGGCGGTGTCAATGCCCATGCGCTTGAACTCGTCAAACTGGAGCGCCCACTCCTCCGCTCCCCAGTTGTTGCTCGGAATGTCGGCGGCCACGCCGTCAATGAATGTACCTGTGATTTTCTTTAGCATCGTGGTTCCTTAATTGTTTTGCGTACCAGGTCCAGAGGACCTGGCAACTTTCTATGCAGGGGCAGAGCCCCTGTGCACATTACGACAGGGCCGTAGGCCCTGCCTACGGGCCTACTATAAATGTGACGACAGAGTTCCAGAGGTTCTTGCTGTTGCCGAAGCCGACGAAGCGGATTTGGCGTGCGGGGGTGCTTGGGAACGAGAAGGTCTGGAGGGCGTCGGTCTTGCCGTCGCTCTCGCCTTCGAAAACGCGCGTCACCTTGCCCTTGGAGTCGATGGCCTCGATGGCAAAGCGGGTAATGCGTGTGTTTCCGCGCAGGAAATGGATGCCCACCTTATCCACAGGCATCTCCTCCTTGAGCGTGACGGTAAAGGTGGCGTTTTTGCCAAGTCCGTCCCAGTAGCCGCGCTTGTCAGGACCGTTTCGAAGCATCTCGGAGAGCTTGGCAAAGTCGGGATTCGTGGGGGATTCCACCCAGACAATCTTGTCGTCAAAGCCCCCGCTCTGGACAAAGAGCACGGATTCGGCGACCGTGTCCTGCTTCAGGGCACGCCGCAGAATGCACGCCATGACGGGTGCGGTGAGAGACCATTCGCCATCCACCACCTTCGGCTTGTCGGAAAGCGCAAGCGACATTCCATTCAGGCGGAGATCGCCAGACCCCGCCGTGAAAACCGCCTTTCCATTGCCGATGTTCAGCGTCGTGGCGTCGGCGGAGTAGTTCAGGCGCACGGCCTCCAGCAAGGGGCGCACGGGAACATAATACTTGTCCTTCTCCACAAGAGAGGAGACCCCTTCCAGCTGTGAACCATCCAGATAGACGCCTCGGAATGGTATCTTGTTGACCTCTGGGGCTTCCAACGACTTGTAGTCGGGCAGAGGCTTCGCGGCGGTCTTGCCAGGCGTGAGAACATAGCGTCCAGGCTTGCCCACGAAGAAGAGCGTGTTGCGCCCCTCCTCGACGGTGGCAACGGCGCTGAATCCAGCTCCTTTGATGCTCCAGTCGCCCGCCGCCAGCCCAGCCGCCAGCACACGGCACTCAGCGGCCTGGCTGCTCACCGTGAACTCGCAGGGTGTCTCAATTGGCTTGTCGCCAGAGGCGAGAAGCAGGGTTGTCTCCTTGAAGGAGAGCTGATAGGCGTTCGGCAGCTCGGTGAAGGCGACGGGCAGTTTTTCAGCCTTCCCGTCCGCCACCTGCATGACGGCCAGGAAGCGGTCGCGCCCTGCGACCTTCTTGGGCGAGAACATCACGCGTGTGCCATTGGGTTCGGGACGCTGCGGATAGGGCGGCTTCACCTTGAAGCCAAAGATAGCGTTCATCTTGTCGCCGTTGCGCACATCCATCTCAACATCGCTCGGCACCAGCATCTCCATAAACATCTTCCCCTTCCTGCCATTGTCCTCGCTGTGGAGAATCAGACCATTGGGCTGCGTTTCGGGTGCCTTCAGGCTGCAAATCTGCCAGTACTTCTTGAACGACGGATCTGCGGCCTCCACATCGTCGGCGATGACGATGAGCGCAGGCGTCTTCGCATCCCCCAGGTTGAAGAAACAGAAGCGGCGGGTGAAGTGCTTGATTTTCTCCGAGTAGGCCGAGGTCAAATCCGTCGCATAGTAGCTATAAAGCGGACGCATCGGCGAGGGGCCGAAGCTGCAGGACAGCTTCTTGCCGTAGTGGAACGTCGGGTCGCTCTGCGCCATTTCAGGCGAAGTGGGATGCCGCTGGATGAAGCGAGAACCGCCGTCGTTGCCCACCGTGTTCAGGAACTTCTCGTTCGGGTCGCGCACAAGCATCATCGACTTGGCGATGGAGCGCTTGTTGAAGTTCATGTCATAGGGGGTACCATAGAAGCCGTATTGGTCGAGGCGCGCCACCAGGAAGCCCCTGTAGAAGACCTGGAAGGAGCCTGCGTCGGCATGCTGGTGGTTGCCACAGTGGAAGCCGCCGCCCTTGATTTCCGCAACGACATCATCTGAGAGCTTGCTCAGGTTCCAGCCTGTGCGCGCAACCATGCTGCTCAGAATCGGGCCAAAGTCCTGCGTCCACGGCAGTGCGTCCAAACTCATTTCGGGCTTGAGTTCGGGCCTGTTCAACAGCAGGTAGTAGATGTGCTCATTCGTGGAAGGACCCTTCTGGCGAATGAACTCGCCTTTGACAATCGCAGCCCCGCTATAACTGAAGTTGAAGAGGTTGGTGAGCGCCATCGCCGCCGGCGATTTGAGGAGTGGCGTTGGCAATGCCGCATAGCTGAAGTTGAAGAGATTGGTGAGTGGCATCGGCCAGTAGTCGCCATTGCAGACGCCGTCGCCATCCCGCAGCATAGTACCGTTAGGGGCTCTCATATACAACCAGTAGAGCGGAACGTTCTTGATATTGGGGTCGAAGACCTCGCGGCCTGACATTCGCTTGAAAAGCATGGCTGCGTGCATGTCGCACTGGAAGCGGAAGGAGCTGTAGCTGATGCCCTGGTTGTGGCGCGGGGACTGGTACTCCCAGGCACGCATCGGAACCAGCTGCTCCAGTATCTTATAGGAGCAGTACTTGTATGGCTCGGGGTCTTCGCCATAGATGGCGATGGACATGGAGAGCAGGTCGCGGTTGACCTGACGCTCATTGCCGTGTCCGTTCACGATGCCCTGCCCGAATGGAGGCCAGCCGCACTCCATGTCACGGCGCAGGCGCCTGAAGTGTTGCAGAATGGTGTCGCGCTGCTCATCGGTCATAAGGTCGAAGCACCAGTCGTAGGTGCAGGAGGTGACGTAGATGGCGCGACCCATTTCACGGGTGATGTCCAGGAGGTTGCCGAACTCGACATGCGAAATGTAATCGACGGCCAACTTGACGGCCTCTTGTCCGATGGTCTTGTCGCCCGTCATCAGGTAGTAGAAGGCCTTGTTCTGGATGCCGACCTCAAGGTTGGCGTTGAAGGGTATCTCCTCATCGGGATTGAACTTGAACTCCAGCGGTGCGAGGGCGCTCAGCTTCACAGCCTCCCAGTGGGGCAGGTTCTCCTCCGTCTCCAGGTTCTGGCGGATGGTGGGCAGAAGGTCAGGCGTGACCCACAGGCGTGGATGGACGGGCGGCGGCACAACGGATGGCGTGTATGCCTCCGCTTCAGGCGGCACACTGACTGGCGTGTATGGAGCCACAATCAGCTTGTGCAGCTTCAGGTGCTCTGGCAGCCAGAACTTGATTTCCTGCGCCCCTTCCACCAGGTCGAACTTCCCAAGCGTCTGCGCATTCAGCTGTGGTTTTCCCCAGGGCACGAAGACCACGCGCTCCGTGGGACGCTGACTGCCAATCTGGATGCGAGCGAACATGGAGCCGAACTTCGAGTGGGTGTTCTCCATAATCGTCGCGCCCTCTGCATCGACGGAGGCCTCCGTGCGCAGGACATACAGCCCCGCCGTCGGCGCAATCACCTTGAAGGTCACGTCGGGGGCGGCCTCCTTGTTTTTCACATTGCTGGTCCCCGTGATGATGGGGGCCTTGCCGCCATCAGCCTTTTCCGCATCCGTCAAAACGATGGTTTTCGGGTTCAGTTCTGCATCTGCTGCCTTGAAGGCAGTCGGGCCGTCAATCACGCTGTTGGTGAGATTCTGGTCCTTGATTTCCGTGTCTGAGAATTCCATTTTGATGTTCCTTATGTCGATTTTTCCAAAATCCTTCTTTGAGGAGTAAACGTAAAGCCTTGCAACCTTGCAGTTCTCTGGCACGCGCATGACCACCGAATAGGGTCTGAAAACGTGGGAGAGGCGCGAGAACGGGGTGGAAAGCCGTATCTCCTTTGGCAGACGGGCCGTCAGCTGGATGCGGAAAAAGCCAATATGCGTCTCGCCATCAGGCAGACGCGCCTCCAAGCTGGCTCGCAGCCACTGGCCTGGCTTCACCTTGAAGTCACGGCAGAAGCCGATTTCGCCAGCCCCCTCATCAATCATGGTGACGCAGCCATTTCCCGCAAGGACCTGCCCCGAACTGCCATTCACAACCTGCTGGTAGGGTCTCCACCCCACAGGGGCGTTTTTCTCCACGCCAGCCGTCATGGGGTCATTCAACAACACCTCGGCAGACAGCAGGCTGCAAACCGCGACAAATAAAAGCATCAAATGCCGTTTTCTTGTAATCGGCGCCATAAACACTCCTTTAGGGAAATAGCTAAAGTCCAATCCAACACTGACTTACAGTGCCTCTGCAAGCAACTCCTCGATGGTTTTGACCTTGAGCGAGGTAAATCTGCCCAACTGGATTCTCGTATATGGGGAGGCTGTGACGATGACGTCCTTCGCAGGGTTGTCAGCACGCGCCTCTATGTACTTGGCCAGTTTTTCAACCAGTTCCGGCTCAATCTTGTCAAGGAGAAGCGCGCCTTCCGCGCAGGAATACGACTCTTCGTCATTTGTGCCAAACGGCTTCAGATTTGCGCCATTCGAAGTCAGCAACGCCCGTGGATATGGATAGTCGCTGTTGTAGTTGCGCAGATAATCGCTCTCCAGATAATAGAGGTCGCCAAGCGGCCTTGCGGTCTTGACACCCGCCAGGTACTCAGACGTATGCATCACCTTCGCATCCAGCTTCAACCCCATTTCACCGATCGTGTTCACAAGGAAATCGAAGATTCCCGTGTGGCTGACAACAACCGTCTCCACGCCTTCCAAGGCCTTGAGGAACTTTTCAGCGAGGAGTTTGGCCTCTTTTCTGAAGCCAAGCACCCACAGCCCTTTTCCACAGGAACCGCCTGACACAGTGCGGAACTCCTTTGCCAGCTTTCCAAATGCAGCGGCCGCGCCAGATTCCACAGAGTAATTGTCGGCGACATACGCGACCTTTCCCTTGCCTGAAACGCTCCATTCAGGAGAGTTCATCAATGCTGTGGCTATCGTCTTTATGTATTCGGGCGCCTTGCCAGCCTCGACCAGATCCGCGCGATATGCCAGCGTCAGGCCGACTTCGTCATAGTGATTGACGCAATTGCGGCGGCAGCATCCGCTCAAATCGGAACGGTACATCGTCTTGATGAGGTCTTCATTGGCGAAAAGCTCTGGATGAATGGTCGCACCGTAGATCATCGAGGCGCGGACACGCGGGGTGTCCGCCTCGGTGAACGTCACATTTCCAATGGCGGAAAGATGGCGGCACATGAAGCAGAAACGGCAGAACTTGATGGTTTCCAGGTAATTATCTATATTCATGGTCAGATTCCTTTAAATCCCATTTTGCCAGGATTCATGATGTTGTTCGGGTCGAGTTGTTTCTTAATGCCTTCAAGAACAGGCATTGCCGTACCATAGAGGTCTTTCATGTAGCGGCCCAGCTTCAGTCCCACACCGTGATGCTCGTTGATGACTCCGCCATTTGCAATGGCCGCACGGATCGCCGCATCCCAGACGCTGTTGTACAGCGCGGCTGCCTCGCGCGGATCCTTCGGCACGGCCTCCTCCTCGAAGATGAAGCGTGCATACAACATGCACCCCCACTCGTACCAATGCGAGAAATGGCCGATAAAACGAGCCTGCGGGAACCCATCGTTCACGACTTTCTTCATCGCATAATAGACTTTCTCGATGTTGGCAAAAGTCGCCACTGTATCAAGCGTTCCAAAGGCCTGTGGAATATGGAACATGTACGGCGGATAGAAGAACTTGTACTTGTTCTCCCACCAAAGGTCGCCACCCTTGCTCCCCAAATCCTGCCCGTGGTACTTCTCCTCCATGATTTCGCGCGCATACCTCATCTGGCAATCAACGATGTCCCTGCGCCCGTCAAAGCCGAAAACAAGGTAGGCCCCCTGCTCCAACTCCATCCCAAAGACCTTGCGGACATGCGTCTTGGTCTCCGTTTCATCATAAAGGCGTATCGCACAGGGCTGCAGACGGCTTCGCATCAGCTCGGCCCCCGCGCTCATCGCCGTGTGGAAGTCCTTGAATATGTATGCGCGGAACTCGCGCGCCTCTGGCTGCGGATGAATCTTCAGCGTCACCTCGGTTATGACGCCAAGCGTGCCTTCGCTTCCAAGAAACAGCATGGTCAAATCGGGTCCCGACGCATGCCTCGGAACTGGAAGCGTGCGGATAATCTCGCCAGTCGGAGTCACGACTTCCAACGACATGACCATGTCTTCGATTTTGCCGTATTTTGTCGAAAGGACGCCAGTTCCGCGATGGGCGAGGAACCCGCCGATTGTTGCGCAGGAAATCGACGCCGGCAAATGCATCGTCGAATAGCCTTCTTTGTTGCAGATCCACTCAAGGTGCTTGGCGATGATGCCCGTCTGGCAGCGAACCGTCAGGGATTCCTTGTCAACGCCGTAGCACTTGTTCATCCGCTTCATGTCGATGACGATGCCGCCATAGACGGGCAGGGCCCCGCCCTGCGAGCCAGAGCCACCGCCCCACGGCACCACGGGTATCTTGTATTGATTTGCAATACGGAGTATTTTCGCAACCTCCGCTGTCGTTGATGGATGGCAGATGAAATCCGGCTTCGGGGTCTCCATCCCACGGTCATGCCACATTTCAGGAATCCAGTAGTAATCCACTGAATGCCCGAACAAATCGGCGTCGTTGACACCTACGTACTGCTCCCCGAGAACATCGGTCAGCTCAGTCCGTATCATCTCGTACATGTAATTGTTCTCTTTAACTAACATTGTATCTCCCTGTCACTTTTGGAACTTGCGGCTTTTCGCCGCAAGCACACAACGTTTATCGTTTTGCATATACTCCCGCCAACGCGTCGTGAATCTCGCGATACTCCTGGAAGCCATGCCTGTAAAACTCCGCCAGTTCCGCATTCGGCTGAATCTCCCTGTCGATATGAAGACACTTCTGAACCGCGCATCTGCTATCTGGAAATGCGCCAGAACCTGTCGCGGCCAGCAAGGCCGTCCCAAAAGAGGCGTCGCCAGGCGTGGGCACGCTTACTGGCAGATTAAAGACATTGCAGACAATTTCGCTCCAAAGCCTTCCGCGCGCGCCACCACCAATCAGGAAAATGCGCTTCACGGGCAGCTTCATTTTCTCGATTGTGCCAAAGCAATCGCGCAAGGAGTAGGCGACTCCCTCCAGCAAGGCGCGGATGAAATCGCCCTTTGTCGAGCTGATCGAGATGCCCGTGAAGCTAGCCCGCAGTTTTGCGTCCCAATACGGTGAGCGTTCGCCTTGCAAATATGGATGGAACACCACCCCATTCGCACCTGGCGCAGACTCTTCAGCCATGCGATTCATCAGCTCAAATGCGCTGGTTCCAAGATGCTTCGCATCATGCTTTTCCGCCTCGCAGAAAGTATCCCTAAACCATCGTTGGCAAAGCGCGGCGGCGTTGGTTGCGGAAACGGTGTACCACATTCCAGGCACCACATGGGAATATGTCAGCGTCGTCTTGAACGGATGCGGGGCCGAGGTCATTACATTCACGTTGCCCGCCGTCGCAAGCTTCACAATGCAATCACCAGGTTCAATCGCGCCAGCCCCATAGTCTTCCACGGCGGAGTCCGATGTCCCGCAGACAACAGGCGTCCCCTTCGGGATGCCAGTCTCCTCCGCCGCCTTCGCAGTAACGTATCCCACAACATCCGTTGGCTTCACAAGCTCAGGCAACGCATCCATCGCCCCCCCTGCAAGAGCCACAAGCTCTTCGGACCAGGCCATCTTCGCCATGTCGAAGAACAACGTTCCCTGTGCCTCGATGTAATCCGTAACGGCATTGCCCGTGACCAGATAGCGCACATAGTCCTTTACGAACAAGAGATGCCGTGTATTCTTAAGCACCTCCGGCTCATGCTTCTTCAGCCACATCATCTGAGGCAGCGTCCAAGTTGGCGCAGGCATTTGATAGGCTGTCTGGAAGATTCTCTCGCCGCACTCCTTCCTGAGGAAGGCGCACTCCTCGGTACTGCGCTGGTCGGTCCACATGATGGTCTTCCGCAAAGGCTTCATCTGCCCGTCAAGCAGAACGGCATTATGGGTGGAGCCATCAAACGAAATCGCGCGGATTCCATTGAAATCCAGCTTGTTCTGGCGGAGCTTGTCCAATGAGGCAAGCATTGCCGCATACCAGTCATCGGGATTCTGTTCCGACCACCCTGGATGTGCGAACTCCGTCGGATATTCCGTGCTTGCCTCGCCCACAAGGAGACCGTTTTCGGAGATGGCGGTGATTTTGCAGCCGCCAGTTCCGAAATCAATACCCAGATATATTGAACTGCAACCCATTAGTTAACCCATGCGTGAAGAGGATCCTTGCTGGAAATCAGGCCGCGATTGACGGCTCCCGCCATCGTCCATAGGTAGTACATCTGATAGCCAGGCGCCCCGCAAAGCGGATGATACCCCTTTGCGATTGCAACCGTGTCGTTCTGCTTGACCGTGTACGTTTCATCAATGGAGCCATCAGGCTGATAGACTTTCTGGATGCCAAAGCCCTGCTCGGGGTCAAAACGGTAGAAGTAGGTCTCCTCCATGTCGATTTCCTCAGGAAGGTTGTCAAAATCGTGGCGATGCGGCGGATAGCCCGACCAGTTGCCGCTGGGAATCAAGCCTTCGCCAATGTAGAAATGCTCGGAGTCGAACTTCTCGTCAAGCATTATCGTGGCGTAACGCATGAAATTGTCGCGCCCGATGGTGATGGTCCGTGTCATGTCTGGCGTGATGACAGAGGGCTTTGCCGTGTCCCGTGTCGCAGGTGATTCATTGAGGGCAAAATCCATATCCGTCAATGCGGTCACGGTGTACTCTGTGCGTCGTGGGATATAAACCGTGTATGGTTTGCCGTCGAAGACATTTTTGCGTCCACCGACCTCGGCAAAACCAAAACCGTTCCCCGCCACCGAGCATTTTCCGCCTAGAATCACAAGCGCCGCTTCAAAATCGCCCGTATTTGCGCTCCAGCTCGTTCCTGCCTGCAATTGGACAATGCCAAACCGCGTCAGCTTCATGTCATACTGCCCGATTTCAAACACATTGTTGTAACCTTGCTTCGGCGACAGATGAATCAAAAGATTGCTCATAAGTACCTCCGTAAAATGTTGTGAAAAAAAAAGAATTAATCCAATGCAAAGACACCGACGCTGCCCAGCTCCGCCTTTCTGCCAAAGCCCGCCTCGCACGCATCGGCAACCGCTTCCCCTGCGCTTAATGGAAGAGCCGCATAAAGGGGGAACGGGAAGGAGGAACGGTATCTTTCAATCGTATATTTCAGCAGGGAAACCACATCCTTGCGGTTGACGTGAGGGTGGTTGCGCCAATTGAGAAAAGCCCCTGTCCACGATGGATTTATGAGGGCCGTTGCATAGCCGACGATTCCACCAGCCGCATTTTCCGCCACGGCAATCACCCCCTTCTTTTCCAGTACGCGATTCAGGCTGGTCATATAGTCGCTGTTCTGGTCGCCCGCGAAGACGAAGGGGCGTGTGCGTTGCCACATCGCGTCCGTGTAAACCAGGCACTTGTCGCAGTCGAACTGGTCGCCGCAGTCGCCGTCACGCAAAGCAGCGACCGTGCAGTCCGCATAAAGGCGGTTCATAAGCTGCCGACAGGAGCCCAGTTCGGGCTTGACAATGCCCATCGCATCGCTCTCCTCATTGCCGTGAAGCACATAGAAGCCGTATTTTTCATAGACGGGGATGCGCCACCCCGAAGCATGACAGCAGAGCATCTGCGCGGGGCTGGCGTCAAAGTCCGCCTTGAAGCAATCCAGCAGGATATTCAGCAGCCCCCGCTTGCGATGTGCATAGTTGGTGAAGATGTTGCCGTAGTTTCCTCGCAGAGTGCGTTTCGACCAGCCATACCACAGGCGAGCGGCAGGCACACCCTCCACCTCGGCGATGAACACGCGGTCCTCGATGAATTGGTCGTGCCCCGTAATCATCGCGCGGTTGTAGTAGTGCCTCCACTCGGCGGAAACCTCGTACATGCCGCGAAGCCCGTCCTCTTCGGGCGGGACAATCAGCACGACACGCGCCTGTTCCCCCGTCGCCAGCTTCTTTTCCGTTAAAATCGTTTTCATATTGCCTCTTATGCGTTTTGGGAACGTTTCTTGCAGACAAGCAGAATTTCCTTCGTCTCATCTGCCTTGAAATCAACATTCCATGCCCCCGCTTTCACATATCGTGAAAACACGACTTGAAGACCGCATTTTTCCAAAAGTTCTTTAATCTGGGGCATAGTGAATCGTCTGTCACGAACAATGAACTCCCGTGGAAGGTCGCCATGACTGCCCTTGAACTGCTCACGCCTGTAGCACACATTCGTATCTGCATCAATCAAAATACCATCATTATTGAACACATCCCCTGTCTTTTCCATTGTGCTTTGAGGCACCAGTGAAAAGAGCTGGTTGTAGTTGGATTTCATCTGCACCAGCCTGGGGTTTCTGGCCAGCAGATAATCCATATTCATAACGGATATGATTGCGTATGCATCATCTTTCATACAATTGGAAATGGTTCTCGCAATTGCCTCATTATCACCATCATCTGCAAACGAACCAATGACATCATAAAGGCACAAAACCAAGTCATATTTAGCCTTAGTGGCGAAGTGCCGCGCATCGGCTTGAAGAAAATGCAGATTGGCTTTTTCTGGAACACCGAATTCATTGTAGTCAACGGCAGTGACGTCAAACTGTCTCTCCGCAAAACTGATGCTATGCCGTCCAGTCCCGCACCCCAAATCCAAGACAGAGGCTCTCGCAGGAAGATTGGTCTGCGCAAGGATGAAATCAACCTCCAATTCCGTGTGCTTTGTCCACGAATGGTGCTTCATATCCATCTTGGAATAGGCTTGTTTCGTAATCTCATTGGAGGTTTCCAAAAACACCCTGATTTCCTCTTCAGACAAAGCGAACTGAGGCTGTTGCTTAAATGTGAAAGCAAACCACTCCCAACCAGGCTCAAGTGTGCCCAAAACCCATGGAATATCCTGACTGATTCGTCTGATTTTATCCAAAACATCTGCATGGCTCACAAAGAAATTGGTGTTAATGACAGAGCGTTCGTCATCTACAATCAGTTCTGTTGTGTCATTGACGTATGAAATGGAATCTGTGGCGAATTTAAGTAGCCAATGCTTGTTCTGTTTGATGGCCTGCAAAGCGCATCGTCTATGAGTGACTTTCTCCAAGGCCCTGATGGCGTAGGGATTGGAGGTCACAATTCCCCAGGCGTCAAGCTGTGACTCCCCCCAGAGAGAATACAGCAAGGTTTTTCCAACTCCACGATTCTGGTGTTCAGAGTGGACAACAAACTGCGTTATCCATGAAATCCCCTTCCCCTCGTATTCTTTCTTGATGGCAATCGCGTAACCAATAAGCATGTTGCATGCACGTTCTCTTGCAAGCACAATGCAGCTATTAGCCGTGAGATAGTCATTTTTCAACCGTTGAGGTGAAAGGCGGACATGGCCTTTTAGGCGGCAAAAATCCTCATCCCACACACCATAGTTTTCAGAAAACAACACAGACATTTCAGACAGCAAGCTGTCATCAGCTTCTTCCGCATAAAGCGTGGAAAAACTGTATTGTTCAGTCAATGGCCTGCGAGTGTCCCCCGTCGCCAGCTTCTTTTCCGCTATAACTGCCTTCATTTGGTCTCCTCCTTGAAATTGGCGGCCACATCCCCGCCCTCACCAAGATGGAAATACTCGTTGAAGTACTTCTCGCATTGGAGGGCAGTCAGGCCGTTCTTGTAGAGGCTGAGATTCGGTGCGCCCTCCTCGCGGACGTGATCCATCATCGTGGTCTCCTGGCGAAGCGCCTCGCCCTGGATGCGCCATTCGACGGCCAGCCGCCTGACCGCGGCCTCGTCCCCCTGACGTTCCGCCAGGCGCAGCTTGGTAAAGGTATAAAGGAAACACACGATATCAAGCGTGTATTGGAGGCGCCGAAGGTCCATCTTGATGCGGGCGGAGGCCAACTCGTCCCCCCTGACACCCTGCAATGCCTTCTGGAGTTTGGCGCTAGCCTCGCCCAGGAGCCTGACTGTGGTTTCAAGGCTGACGGCAGGGCCGTAATCCTTGTCCAGCTCGAAATGCCCTGGCAGGAAGAGCTCCGCGCTGTTGGAGAGCAACTTTCTAGTCAGGCCGTAGTTCAGGCAGCGGTGCTGTTCAGGAGAATAGACATACGCCTGGTAGTGCTTCAGGCACTTGCAGTTGGCGGTCGCGCGGCGCAGGATATCGTAGAACTCCACCATTTCGCCGGCGGCTGCGTGGTAGCGTCTTTCGCAGAAGTCGCGGATGTCGAAGGACTCGTCGCACAGTGCGGCGGCAAAGGCGCAGTTGTTGACGGCCAGCTCCCCCCACAAGGCCGTGCTGACGTGCATATAGTCGATGCCATACGCGCTATGCGCGATGTAGTAGGGGATGTCATGCGCCATGCCTTTGTCCAGGATGACGGCAAGGGAGACCATTGTGGAGACGTTGTAGTACTCGCCGATAATCAGGCGGAACTTCCCCAGATTGCTCCAGGCCAGCAGGTTCTTGTTCAGATTGTCGTTGGCAAAGCAGGAAGCGTCGTCAATGTCATGCGCATAGCAGCGCTCGATGGGGAAGAACTGGATGAGCACCTTGCTGTAGTCGAAGTCGTCGGGAAGCGGCCTGTCGGGCACGTCCAGCGTCTCGTGATAGGCAGGAACAACAAGAACAACGGGACGTGAGACCTTCTTGGCAATGGCCTTCTGCAGGTAGTAAGCCACGTAGAGCATTCGCGTGGTGAAGTTGCCGATGGCTCGGCACTTCTCGCACTCGCACCAGTGGCCGTTGTCGAATGGGGCAAGATTGAGCAGGTCCACCTCCGAGAGGGAGCCGTTCTCCAGCGCCTCCGTCAGGTTGTCGGTGAAAACCTGCATGGCCTCGGCATTTGAGGTGCAAAAGTTGTCAGCATCGCCCCGCTTCATGTCCGCCGTACGCTTTCCATCGCGGAGACCATAATATTCGGGATGGGTTGCAAAATAGCGTTCTGGAGGGAGGAAGTCGGCGAAGGAACGATGCATCCCGCTGGGCGAGTTTCCGCGCAGCTTCAACCCGAACTGCCGCGCCAGCTCGGGCTGGTGCAGCTTGGCCCCCCAGAGGTTGAGCTTGTGCCATGCCATCCAGCGCATCATGGCAGGCGTCTCGCGCGCCTCCACGACGAAGAAGCCGCGGTACTCTAGGCGTGGCTTCCAATGGATGTCCAGCGGCTTGATTTCAAGCTCAGCGGGCTTTTCCAAATCCCACTCGTCGGGGGAGAACATCCTGAATCCAAGGGCGTTCAGCAGTTCATAGACGCCGTAGAGCAGCGCTGTTTCCGAACCGCCGCAGATGCGGTACGTCCCATTGCCGACCAGCGTGAACTCCTGCTCGGATAGTTCTTTAGAAAGCTCCAGAACGACCTTGTCCTGATAGTTGAATGGGGCTAGATTGGCCTCAAGCTCCCATTTTGCCTGTTCCAGTGCATTCATTCTCAACTCCTTGCATTAGACAACAAAGGGGCATCCGAGGATGCCCCCCTGTTTCAATCATGACGTCATATCAACTATTTCGCCACTTTAACATCTTTCTTGCCAAGCACATTCTTGACGACCACAAGGGCGACAATCATAATGACGACCGTAATCGGGAAGGAGGCATACCAGTTCTTGGTGATGCCCGCGATGATGAAGCCTATGAAGGAGACCAGCGCCACGAAGATGGCGTAGGGCAGCTGTGTCGAGACGTGGTTGATATGCTCGCAGCGAGCGCCTGCGGAGGACATGATGGTGGTGTCGGAGATGGGGGAGCAGTGGTCGCCGCAGACGGCGCCGGCCAGGCAGGCCGACATGCCGATGAAGAGCAGCTCGCTGCCGGCGGGGAAGATGGCCACGACAATCGGAATCAGGATGCCGAAGGTGCCCCACGAGGTGCCGGTCGCAAACGCCAGGCCGCACGCCACCAGGAAGATGACGGCGGGCAGGAAGTTGGCCAGGCTGGCGGCGGAGTCCTCCATCAGGAAGGCGATGTAGCCCTTGGCGTCAAGGGCGCTGGTCATGTTCTTCAGGGCAGTGGCCATCGTGAGAATCAGGATGGCGGGCACCATGGCGTTGAAGCCTTCGGGAACGGACTTCATGGCCTCCTTGAAGGAGATGACGCGGCGGGCGACGAGGTAGATGACGGTGATGACGAGGGTCACAAGGCCGCCCCAGGGCAGGCCGACCGTGGCGTCGGTGTCGCCGAACGCGGCGATGAAGCCAGTTTCCGCTCCGTCATAGCCACCGACATAAAGCAGCGCATAGACACAGATGGCGATGAGGACGATGACGGGGATAAGCATGTCGATGAAGCGTCCCTTGGCGTTTTCCTGCGGGCGGATGCCGTTATCGACTTCGCCGCCGCTGGTGAAGAGGTCGCCCTTTTCGATGGCGTTCTTCTCGTGGAGAGCCATCGGGCCGAAGTCGAACTTCAGAAAGATGATGCCGAGGATGAAGATGAAGGTGAGCAGCGAGTAGAAGTTGTAGGGGATGGCGCGGCAGAAGAGCTCAAGCCCCGAGTACTCGGTGCCCTCCGCATAGCTGGAGAAGGCCGCCTCCCAGGAGGAGACAGGCGCCAT
>JAFTAC010000444.1 GCA_017458805.1 Victivallales bacterium
CCCCATGGAGAGTCGCGGGCTCAGCCCCGCGATATCACCCATGAAACACAACTGTTATGGCGGCCTTCAGCACAGGCTCAGCAAAGGCCAACGCCACCCTCTTTGGGTTCACGGCTCCAGGGTTGTCTATCTCGCCGACAGATATCCGCAGCTCGCCTCCATCAGCGGTAACCTGCGCCGTCACAGAACCGTTCTCATCAGAGGCGACAATCCTGTCAGTCGATGGAAACTCCAGTTTGTCATAGCTGACAAGTGCCGTCTCGAAGCTTTGAGGTGAGCTGAACTCCACCTCGTCGCGCACGGTCAAACTCCGTGCCTTGCGGTCAAAGACAAAGGTGCGCTTCAGGGAAACCAGAGCGTCAACTTCAGGGTAGGCTGTCGTCATGTCGCCTACCAGCGTGTCCTGCTCCTCTGAAAACTCCGTGTGTAAAAAGGTGCCATAGACCTCTCTGCCCTCTGGCTGCAAACTCCCAGCGACGACAGGCACCATGTGGCCGAATGAATTGAGCATCTGCCCTTCATAGCGGTGCTCGGAAAAGGTACGGTAGGTGTATATCTCGTTGCCTGGGTCAAGAAAATACTGGTGCCCCTTCAGCGCAATGCAGAAGCTTCCAATGTCGTTGTGGTTGTGCAGTTCATCGTTGTTGCCCATCTTGCACGCAACCCCGAAACGCACATCCGACCGCCCGACATAGATGCCCGCATCGGAAAAGTAGGAGCGTGCAGGCAGGACAACTGCCTTCACATCAGGTGCCAAAGGCTTGTCCCCCATCACACGCAGAATCATCGTCTGGAAATCAAGGATCGGACGATCAAGCGGCGGCACTGGCTCAAAGACCGACGCGGGGTAGAACCGCTGGATGATGGAAGTAATGCTCTCGGAAAGTCTTGCTCTCGTGCCGCAGTCCGCAAACGCGGGGCTGCTTCCAGGCTCAATCTGGATGTCCCGTCCGTATGCGGCAACCCGCTGGAACAGTGGATTTTCCAGAAAATTGAGGCGGCCTCCCGTGGCGAGAAGCGCCGTTTCCGCAAGATTGAGAAAGTTCCCAAAGCTGTAGTTCCAGTAAGAGACTCCCTCGGAGCAATAGCCATCGGGCGTGAAGCCCGTGGCATAGAAAGCCATCGACTGCTCGGCGGCGGCCAAGACCTCCGCACGTTCCTCGCGTGACGGCATAAACATCAGTGCCGTGCCCGCCATCCCGTTGTTGCAGACGGGGTTCCAGTTCGAGTTGTAGATGGTCCACCACTGGTAGTCCGTGACGACTCCCGTGCGGATGACCTTCAGATAGGCGTTGAAGGCACGCCGCTGCACCTCGTCGCGGAGCCTCTGCCGCAATTCAGCCCCCAGCAGGTCGCCAAACCACCAGTCGATGATGGCAACATCAAGGCAGATATGCGTACATGAAAGCTCCGCGTATGGAGCGGTTCCGTTGTAGTTCAACAACTTCGGGTCATGCGCAGGAATCACCCAGCTGCGCTCATCGCACAGTGCCACCAGCTCATCCTTCAGCGCTGGCAGAAAGCGTCCTTGAAACTCAAGCAGCTCTGCCAGAGCAATGACTTTCATGCGCCTCAAACGCTTCGCTTTTGCCTCCTGATAATGGGTACGATTCCCGTTGCGCAGAAACTCCATGTAAAGCTCCTCCGTCAGCTCAGGACGGGGCTCCGTCTGATACCTCTCCGCCTCCGCGATGAACTCTTGCGCCACTGGCGATTGCGCCAGCCTCTCCCACACAACGCGTTCCTCCGCATGTGGACCAATCCCCATCGGCCTCTCTGGTAACCAAGACGCAATCAGCGCTATGCGCTCACGCGACAATTTCGGAAACGGCTTGTCTAATTCTGGCACAATCGTCGGCATCTCTGTTTTTCCTTTTATCTGGTTAACAATCAGTGCAATCTCCTGTGCTGTTTAGGGGGTACCAGATGGCTTCACCAGAAAGAGATACGCCTGGCCAGCGATTGCATTGAAGGTATCGCCGTTCTGGAAAGTGCCTTGCAGGGGGCCTAGGAGCGCTTCCATTCGGAAGCCTGCTGGCAACTTGACTGTCTTAGTGCCAGAATGCACGGCATACAAGGTAATTGTGTCATTTCCAATCCACCACTGGTCGTCCAGATTGTCGGCATAACGGCGTACACCCGCCTTGCTTGCGAGTTCAGAAAGCAGTTCAATCGGCAAGGCCAGCTGCGTGGCAAAATAGTGGGCAGCGCCGTCAATTTGCTTTTCCACCAGCATCGGACGCCCCGCTCTGTCCTTGCCAAGGACCTTGTCGAAGCCGGCGCGTGGGTAGAACCAGGGGGAGCACGGCGATGGATTGCGCCAGGCACGCCCCTCCTCGCCATACAGCATTTCAGGCCGTGTGTCGCTGCTGTCCATATCCACTTCGATGCCGAGGAAATCGCAGCAGGCTTTGGTGCTGGGTGTTTCACCTGGGTAGGTGGGACCTGCGGCATACAGCCACAGAACTGTGGCCTTTTCCCTGCTGAAACGCGCCTTGAGCTTCGCACGTTCTTCCTTGGACAGGACAACGGGGGCTGTCATGATGTAGAACTTGTGGGGCGGGACAAGCCCCTCCTCCAGCAAGTCCTCCACCACGAGCTGCCTATATGGCATGGCCATCCTGTTGACGTTCCTGTTCAGGTAGAGACTCGCCCCGTTCACAATCGTATCCTGCCTATTGGGCCGCGTATAATGGATGGTTTCACGGCTGCCGACAATCGCCATCTCCTTAGGCGTGGTGCCTTTGAAGGGAGGCAACGACATAAGCACCTTCTGCTGTGCCGCCAGACCGTCAAGAAGGGCATGGTCGCAATACCAGTCGTTGAACTCAAGGATGTAGCGAGAAATGCCTGCCGCAAGCATCATGCCACAGCAACGAAGGTTGTCGGCAAGGGATTCAAATGGCTTGTCATATCTGCCATAGACATACTCTCTTTCATCTGGAGTCAAATAGGTTCTGTTATCCTCCTCTATGTAAACCAGCTTGTTGCGCAGCAGGAAGGAGTCCTGGGGCTGCATAATGCCATCCGAGTCGCCCAGTTTGCGGCGCGCGTATTGGGAGGGTGCCCTGACGGCATCCACGTAGGGCGAGCGTGCCACTTCCAGGAAGCCATTGTGCCCAGCGAATTGGGGCGGACGCGAATTCGTCATCGCAAACATCACATAGTAGCCGTAATACGCCTGCGTCATCCAGCAACCGTTGGTCTGCTCCTTGACGGCCTTCGAAAAGGTGATGATGGCCTTTGCAAGTGCCTTGCCGCGATAGTCAAACCAGTCGATGAGCTTCTGCTGTGTCGCAGGATCCAGCAGAGAGCCGAACTGGGAGGCGTGCATCTCCTCGTAGGTCGGCATGGACGCATCGTCAAACGATACATCCGTACTTTTCCAGGCGTTCCGCAGATTCGAAACGGCGCCGTATTTTTCGCGGAGAAAATGCCTGAACGCCTTGAAGTCCGCCTTGCTACGTCCGTTGGGTTTCGCTTCGCAGTTTGTCTCCCAGAACCATTCCGAATTTTGGGACTCGCTGGAGCAGAAGCCGACGACCCGATCCGCCCAGGGCTGGGATTTCACATACTCCACCAATTTTGCGATGAAATAACTGGCCCCTTCTAGCCATTCCTCGCTGGACAAGGCGGAATCATACGTAGGGGGCATGGGGCTGCCATCGTAACGTCGTCCAATGCTGTCAGGATGCTGCTCCAGCCACCATTTCGGCAGATAGAGATAGCCATTCAGGAAGATGTATGCGTCTGGGTTTTCCGTCAGGAGCACGAAGACCTGCTTCTCCAGCTCTGTGAAATCGAACTCTTCAGGCCCTTTCCAACAGTCGTAAGCATGAACGAGAAGGCTCATCATGCGGGCATTGGCCGCCATGGCCTGTCCAGGCTCAAAAAACGCCTTGTCGGGCATGGCGCCAAAATGATTCCCTGGCGACCAGAAGAATGGATTCTCCACCTTGCCGTTTATGCGCAACTTGGGACGTGTCTGCGCATCAATGACCTCGCATTTGGACAAGGCGGGAGGCTCGCCTTCGGCCTTTTGCACACAAGCAACTGGTTCCTTGTTGCAGGCAAGATTGTCATCGTCTATATAGAGAGTGTACTCTTCTTTTAGCTGAGCCAGTTTCTTGTTCCAGCGGACATGGGTTGTTTCACCGACTTTCCAGTGTTTTTGCGAGGGCGTCAACGCCAGCTTGATCGGGAACTCGCGCCCCGAAGCCATGCGAGCGACAAACCGCAGACGCTCCACGGACTTGGGCAAAGGCCTCTCCAACCGCACGTCAAAGCCGTCTGGCGTCGCCTTCAAAACAGTCGCCTTTCCACGGGGGCCCGTGTAGCGGTAGCCCGCACGCCCATGCCAAGGCTCCGTGGTCCTGGCCTCTCCAAGCACCACGACAGGCATCTCTATCTTCTCAGGCATCGTTTCGCTGCCAACGGCCATCGTCCAGGAGGCATCGCTCTTCAGCCAAATCTCCCTGCCGTTGACCAAACGTATGTACCCTTCGCACAAAACGCCGCCCATGCTCGTCCAATTATAGGCCAGCAGCCGTATGACGTTGCGCCCCTTTTTCAGCTCCTTTGCAATGTCGTAGCGGAAGCCCACGTAATAGGGCCAGCTCTTTCCAATGCATTTTCCATTTATGTAGAGCGTGGAGGTATCGTCCACCGCCGTGGCAAGCACGGCAGCCTCGGGCTCGTCTTCCAGCTCAAAGGTCTTCTCGAACCAGACGTATGTATATTCGGTTCCATTCTCACGCTGGCACCAGATCCAACTGATTTTCCAGTATTCGTCATAATAATGGTTTCGTTTAC
>JAFTAC010000445.1 GCA_017458805.1 Victivallales bacterium
GTCCATCATAGGGGTTGCGCTTCCCACCATTCTTCCAAAGGTCGCGGATGAAATGCCCGCCATTGTTGTGAAACCAATACAAGTACCTGCCATCCTTCATCTTCCAGATGAAATTGGCCGCGCGTGGATTCTTCGCTGGCGTGCCAGCGGCGAGCCGTTTGTAATGGGGTGTCACCCAGGTGTGCCCACCATCGCGGCTATAGCATTCCACCGAATAGCCATCGACACTGCGATAGCTGGCGCAGATGGAGCTGTCGCTCAACGTGACATACGTATGCTCCTCCGCGACGGTGTCGCCGCCTGGGGGCGTGCGCAATCCAATATCTCCATCAGGCAGCGTCGCCCAGCGGATTTTGGCGGGGTCCGTCTCCGTGAGGATATTGTCGCTCATCATAAGCGCCCCCTCGCTCTGCTGGAAGAAGCCCCTCCCAAGCTCGCCAATCTTGCTGAGGGGCAGATAGGCACGGCCATCCATCACAAAGGGGCGCCCCACATTCCAGAAAAAGCACAGCTCCCCGCCATAGACGTTGTTGAGGTCACAACGAAACTTCCGAAAGGGGATGTCATAGCACTCTTTGCTCCAGGATCTTCCGTTATCGTCGCTGAAGCGGAAGACATAGTGTCCGAGCGAATCCACACGCGAGTAGCTAGCTGACCTGTCATGGGAGAGAATGGAGCGGACATTGTCCGAGTTGCGCGTGTAGAAGATATAGACTCTGCCACGGGGCACCTTGACCATGACAGCATAACTGTTTTCGGACGAACCTGGTTCCTCCACACGCACCTCCTTCTCCCAGGTCAGCCCCTGGTCGGTGCTTCGGAAGGTGGCAACATGCTGGTCGCTGCTCCCCTCCTTCCGCCCCGAAACCGTCACACAGCAGAGCCATGCCCCGTCATCCGTGCAGACAATATAGGGCTGGTCGGCATAGCCGTCATCCGTGATGATTCTTCCTTCACTTATATTTCGCCAATCGGCCATTTTACTCTCCATTATCCCCCACGCTTCAGCGCGGGGGGCCTGTCATGTGCCACGCACTTCAGTGCGGGGGGCCTGTCATGTGCCACGCACTTCAGTGCGGGGGGACCTGTCATGTGCCCCACGCTTTAGCGTGGGGTTAAACCAGCTGGTGCGGGTGGTGGCCAGGGTCAACCTGCTCCATGTTCCAGCCAGTCTTTTCGTACTCCTTGATGCCCATGTCCCACCCGACCTGGCGGTTATGAAGAGCGACGGCAAGACGAAGAGATAACCACTTCGGCAGCTCCGCCGTCGGATTCCATGCGGCGTTCGGTGCGACACCGTAGATGTTGGTGTGCCTGTGGTCGTGGGAGATGTGCCAAGTCGTCTCCAGCATCCCCATCAGCTCATTTCGGGCAGCCAGCTTACCAAGGCTCTTGATGCCATTGACGTTCAGCCAGGGGCAGACAAGCACATTGAAGCCTGCGTTTTGGAAAAACTCCGTCGTCGGCCAGCGTGTTTCAGCCTCGTCCTCTCCAGCCTTGTAGCCATACTGCCAGTCGGCAATGATGATGTCCTTTGGCAGCTCCTTCCAGAGCTCGCTCAGTTTGTGTTCAGGCAAACCGCACGCCGTATAGCCGTCCCAACGGCTGTCACCACGCTCAATGAGCATGTCATGCCAGATGATGACGCGCACCCCACGCTGTTTGAAAAGCTCGTAGAACCAGCAGATGTGGTCGTGCACCAACATCTTCAGCTCCTGGCGGCGGCAGTCGCGGCAGGTGCCGATATTGTCCGCCTCATCACAACCAATGTGGAAGAACGGCGGCTGCTCATAAAAGTCGTACAGCTCCAGCACCAAATCGGTCAGGATGCGGCGCACATTGGGGTTGCTGATGCACCACGTCCATCCATCGGGTTCAAAGAGGGGCTGCAAGGCGGGATTGACATCCAAGATGGCGTGCTTTCCTGTAATAGAACGCGAAGCGGTTGCATGCCCCAGAAGGTTGAACTGGGGGACAAGCGTGATGCCCAGTTCCTGTCCCAGATGAATCAGCCGTTTCAGATCGGAACGGCTAATCTGGCGGTCCTGCCAGCCGAATTCAGGGTGTGATTCAAAGGGAAACACGCCCCAGCTTTCAATGACGGCATAGTTGAACTTATGGTAGGCTGCAAGACGAATCTGCTTTTCAATGTCCCACAGCTTCGTCTCAGGGAAGATGCAGAGGTGAATGCCCCTGAACGCAACGGCAGGCTCGTCCTTGATGACGCACGGCACCACGAAATAGCCTGCCACCTTCTCGGTGCCCCGCTGCACCTCCGCCAGTTGACGCAGTGTCTTGCAGGCGTTCATCACGCCAGGCAAGCCTTTTGCCTTGATAGCCAATAGGCCATCCGTCACTGCCAACTGATAGGCGTCGTCCTTCATCTGGGCAGGCACATCACTTTCATCCAGCTTGATGGAAATCTCAACCTTCCAATAACTTTTGAAAATCGAGATTACCTTCTCAGCAACACCGTCAGGTGCTGCCACAATCAAATGCACCTTGCAGCCATCTTGCAGAAGGTACTCCGCACCATCCTTAAACTCAACCTCCTGCGGTATTGGTATCAGCCTGGATTTCAATATGTTGACTTCACTCTCGTTCATCTTGTTCTCCGTTTTTTCTAGAAGCTCTAGATGCTCTAGAACCTCTAGAAGCTAGGAACACTATAGGTACTGGCAGAAATCACACCTTTGCGGGAAGACCAGACTGGACGCTGGTGTAGCAGGCGTTCATACAGTCGATGGTCTGGCGGTGCCATTTCAGGTTGATTTTCGGGGTCTTGTGTTCGCGGATGCAGGAGACGAACTCGTCAATGAGGCCAATCCACTCATCGAAGTAGGTGTATTGGACAGTGTAGCGGTCGTTGGGGGCACCGTTGTGATAGACATTGGGGCCGAAGCAGTCGCAGACGATGGTCCCCTTTTCGCCTGTGATGGTCACGTTGACCTCCATGCGTTTCGGGAAGACTTCCCACCCAGGGGCGGGAACGGCGAGGCGTTCCTCCATGCGCGACCAGGAGGGGTCGAAGAGGAACGCAACGCCGTTCTTCATCTTGCCGTTGACAAGAATCATATCTTCTACTTCGATGTCGGGGCGCAGATTTGGGGCAATTTCCGAATAGACGTAGTCGAAATCAGAGCCAGTCAGCCAGCGGATAAGGTCAAAGATATGGGGGTGGTCGCAGAGGGCGCCGCCACGGAAACGAGCATCGCCCTCGCGCAGGGGAACGCGCTTGCCATAGCTGGCCTCGGGACTGCCCTGCCATGGGAAAGCCCACACTGGCGACAGCGTGATGTTCGTGGCCTGCACCGAGAGAATCTTCCCGATTTCACCGCTGGCAATCAACTGCTGAAGACGCTTCACCACGGGGTTGTAGTGCATCTCCAGTTCAATCTGGCAGACGATGCCCGCCTTGTCCACCATCTGAATCATCTCGTCGTATTCAGCGGGGTCAAAGGTGGGAATTTTCATGGAGAGGATGTGGATGCCGCGTTCGGCGCAAAGGCGCATCTCCTTCAGATGCTGGTCGTTGGCGGAGGCGATGACAACAGCCTCGATATCAGGGTGCTTCTCGAACATCTCCTCGGGGGAGAGGTAGCAGGGGACACCTGTGTCATAGAGTTCATAGACATCCTTGGCACGCTGGTCGGCGGCGCAGGAGGCCACCCAGTCCAGCTTGGAATTTTCGCGCAGGGTCTGGTAGTATTTGCGGGTATGGCCGTGTGTCAGGGCCATCATGGCTATTTTGACAGGTTTCATCGTACAGATTCCTCCCTAATAAATAACAGGCTTGCCATTCTTTTCAGTTGCAAGAGCGTCGGCGACCTGGCGCGTCAGCAGGGTATCCACCGCGTTCCATTCTTCCGATATGGACGGATTCGAGAGCAGTGCGAAGGCGGCGCGGATGAGCAGAATCTCGTCAGTATCAAAGCCGAAAAGCTCGGTGTCGGTGTCCGTGAAACGTTTTTCGCCAGCTGCGGTGAACTCGTAGATTGAGGCCTGGGGCACCTGGGTATCGACAGTACGGTCGCAGGCGACGCCGCGACGAGCGATGATTTCATGCCTGTCCATCGGCTGCGTTCCCGCAGGAAGAGCTGCGGAACATTCAACGGAGCAGCTCTTGCCATCGGCAAGCTTGACGACCAGGTTGGCAGTCGCGCCGTTGAGGACCGCAAAGATAGAGCGCACCGAAGCCTCGCCCAGGAAGGCGCACAAGTCCAGTTCGCGGTAGAGTAGCCTTTCGACTCCACCACCGCTGACCATCGAGGCAAAACGCAAGGTGGAAACATCCTCCAAGGTCTTGCCATCCACCAGTTTCTTCAGCTCGATAAAGCGCCGTTCAACACGCCAAGGCAGCAGCTTGCAGCGTTTTCCATTGATTTCCAGCTCCGCAGCAGCCCCCCAGGAGCCCGCTGTGCTGGCAACCAGCACACCATCTGCCTGGACTGCGTACTTATCGCGCAGCCCCTGCAATGCATCATTCATTTCCTTTAGTTTCATTTTGTAACTCCTTAATCACTATAGACACTTGACAAGTGGTTTGTATTTTTTGAGATAGGCGGCGTTCTTCTCGTCGCCACCAGGCGTGTTGGCGCTGTTCCAGACAGGCGGCACAAGACCGCGCTCCACGCAGATGCGGCAGCACTCAATTTCCAGCAGGTGGGCAATGGTGAAATCAACCACGTTGGAGACGGGACCTATGGGGGTGTCCAGACCAGGGACGTTAACGATGGCATCCCCGACTGGGTTGTAGTCGTCAATGCACACTTCTGCGAAATCAAAGAGGTTCTTGCCCGAAGAATGACGGATGAAGTGGTCGCGGGGCATCTCATTCTGCCAGTAGGAACTGGCAATGGCCACGATTCTGCCGCCCCGCTTCCTGATTTCCATCGCCGCGTCGATGGTGGCGGGGTTGATGCCGATGTTGTGGAAAATCAGCACCAGGTCGCCTGGCTGGAGGTCGTAGTACTTGATGATGGAAGCGCCGAAGTTCTCCGTGCGCTCCAGTTCCAAATACTTAAGAGCCTGGTTGAAGACGGAGAGCGCAGTCTCCATCAACGGGTTGATGTTGGCAAGACCACCCGCGCGGAAGAACATCTCCCCCATTGCCAGCGTCGTATGTCCGCCACCCGCATAAACGTTGATGAGGCGGTCGTTCTGGATGGCGTCCGCCATCAGTTCAGCCGCACGGTGGATGTTGTCCCCCTGCTCTTCCACAACCCTGCGGATGTTGGCCACCGCATTATCCACATAGCCGAAATCATTGAGTTTTGACATGGTATTTTCTCCGTTTTTCGCTGAACTTGCGTTCAGCGCACAGGACAGATTACCGCCGAACTTGCGTTCAGCGCACAGGACAGATTACCGCCGAACTTGCGTTCAGCGCACAGGACAGATTACCGCCGAACTTGCGTTCGGCGCACAGGACAGATTACCGCCGAAGTCGTCGTCACCTCTTCAACAGTCTCCTGTAGTTTTCACCGATTGTGTCCCAAAGCTTGAGGGCGTCGGGCGCGCCGACGACGGTGCCGTAGCCACCTCTGTATGTCCAGGCGGAGAGACGATCCACCCCTGCCTCGGCGGCGATGTCCGCCCAGTGGGCGACCTGGCTCCAATCCTTTGGCTGCTTGTAGTAGCCCATCAGCCAGCGTTCGGAAATCTTGCCGTACTTTCTAGCAACCGCCACCGTCCGTTCCGTGATGTCGCGGAAGAAATCCTCGGGAAGCGCCCAATTGACGATGGTGGTGGAAAACACGTCGAAATAGGGGCAGGAGGCCACCATGTCCCAGTTGTCGTAGCCACGGTATTCGGAGACGTAGTAACCGTTCTGGGTCGCGTGGACACAGCAGGTGATCTCTAGTTTCGGGTCAATCTCCTTCAGAGCCTTGGAGGTCTCGGAGAGGACGACCAGCGCCTCGCGCCAGCGGAACTGCTTGACGTCGTTGGTCATGTAGCGCGGCATGGGATAACCGTAGTAATCCTCGAAGCGCTTGCGGCAGACAGGGCAGTAGCATGTCCAGTCATCCGCCACACCGCCCGTGATGGAGGCAATCCCCTTGGGGAAAGCATAGTGGGGTTCGTCCCAGAAGAAGCCGTCGGGCTTCGCCTCGCGCGCCAGCGTGACGCAGAAGTTCTTGAAGTAGTCACGGTAGCTGTTGGTGTTGAAGCAGGCGTAGGGAAGCCGTTCGCCCGTGAGCGCGGAGACCTGGCGATTCTCCACGTTGTCCTGCAGGTACTTGCTCACCTGCTCGCCGCCGAAGTACTTGCCGTTGCCCCAGGGGTCGATGACCACCTTCAGGCCCATCTCGCGCGCCTTGTTGACGATTTTGGGGATGTTTGGACGCCAGAAGTCGAAGTCAAATTCCGTCACTGCAAGAATCACGGCGGAGCAGCCGTGCGCCAGCATCTCGGCGAAGTCCTTCTCCGCGTGCTCCACGTAGTTCAGTCCGTAGTAACTGACCGCTGTTTGTGTGATAGCCATTTTGTCTCCTTTGTTATGTTGATTGAATGGTGCTTTCGCGTATGACCAGTTCGGAATCCAGGTAGCGTGAGATGCCGCCGCCCAGCTTGCCGAAGCGGATTTTCGTGTATAGCGTCTCGAATGCGAGGCGTGCCATGTCCTGCACGGGGTATGAAACGGTCGTCAAAGCGGGGTAGGTCTCCGCCGCTGCTGGCAAGTCGTCGAAGCCCGCGATGGCAACTTCGGCGGGCACCTGGATGCCCAGCTGGTGGCAGAGGTTGATGGCGCGGATGGCGAAGAGGTCGTGATAGCAGAAAAGCCCCAGGCGTCCCGTCCGCCGTTTAGTCAGCAGATGGTGCATCTCCCTTCGGCACAGGGACGGATTCTGTCCGTCAACCAAAATGATGTGGTCGTCGCGCAGTTCGCAACCTGCGGCGGCAAGTTCCGCGCGGAAGCCAAAGAGCCTGCGGTCGTGCTGCTTGCCGCTCTGGCCAATGTAGGCGAACTCGGTCAGCCCCTGTTCGAGAAGATGGCGCGCCATGCGTTGGGCCGCCATCTGGTTGTTCACCAGCACGGCGTCGCACTCCACCGTCTCCAGACGCCTCCCCAGCATCACATACGGGACTGGAAGCCCCGCATAGAAGGCCTCCTGCTCGGACGTCGAGGCCCAGGGGCATATCAAAATGCCCGCCACCCCCTGGCGGCAGAACATCATCAGACGCTCACGCTCCGTCTCAAAACTGTAGTTGCTGGAGGCAATGATAAGACCAGCGCCGATGGAGTGCGCAAACTCCTCCGCATGGCAAGCCAGTTTTGCGAAATAAGGGCTTTCCAGGCAGGTGGCGAGGAAACCGATGAGAAGCGGATGCCCCGTATCGACGGAGGCCGTTGGATCAGATGCCAGCCAGTGGGCGTGGCCTCTCTTCTCCAGAATCCCTTCCTGCTTGAGGAGGTTGAGAATGTGAAAAGCCGTCTTCAGGGAAATCTGCTTGGCCTCGCAGAGTTCACGAACGGTCATAAAGCGGTCGCCACTCTTGCCCAGTTTGCCCTGGGCAATCTCCTCCTTGA
>JAFTAC010000446.1 GCA_017458805.1 Victivallales bacterium
AACGGAATACATCTCAAGTGCAACTGGAATGTAAGTCATGTTGTAAATCCTTTTGATTTGTATGGTTTGTATTTGGGTTGGAAATTATTACTATCGTAGATGGAACGCGGCAAACGCTTCAAAGACCGTCCAAGGGGTTTTGCATGTCAGATAGACGCATCTTCTGGAGAGCCAGGGTCTTTATCTGGCGGACGCGTTCGCTGGAGATGCCCATTTTCTTGCTGATTTCCGACAAGGTAAGGCACTTGCCGTCCCTTAGACCAAAATTGAGCTGGATAATGGTGCGTTCCCGCTCGTCCAGGAGTGACATCAATTCATCAAGCGAACTGCGAATGTTCTGCAAGTCCAACGCAACGTCAGGGGGACGTGTGTTGGGGTCGGCGATGTTGTCCTCCAGCGTGTTGCTGTCATCAATTATTGCATGGAGCGACAGTGGCTGCTGGACCATCTTCTGAAGGGCGACTATCTTGGCGGTTGGCAATTTCACCAGTGCAGCCAATTTCTCTGGGGAGGGAACTTGTCCTGTCTCCGTGAGATAGCGTTGTTCAGCCTGCTTGATGGATGCTATCTGCGCAACCGTGTTGGCGGGCATCCGTATGATGCGGCTGTGGTTGGTGATGTATTTTGTGATGGCCTGGCGAATCCAGTAGCTGGCATACGTTGTGAAGCGATGCCCCAGCTTGTGGTCGAATTTATCGACGGCGCGCATCAAGCCGATGTTTCCCTCCTGCACCAGATCGGCCAGGGAGATGCTGGTCCCTGCATAGTGTCCTGCAATGCTGATGACAAGCCGAAGATTATGCTCTATCAGCGTCTTTGACGCCTCGTTCATTTGGGATGTAAGCTGTTCAATTTCAGGTTTCAACTGTACCCACTTCTCTTGCGGGACGAAATAGGCGTTTACGCTTTCGTCCATCAGTTTGTCAAGGCAGAGCTGGTAGAAGGTGTTCTTGGGGGCAAGTTGCAAGAAGGCTTTGACGAACGCCGACAGTTTTGAGGAAGCCCCTGCATCTCCCTGTGAAAACGTGGGGGCGTATTTGTTTGTGATGTCCAAAACCAACTTGCAGAACCGTTCCTTCAGGCTCTGGTCACTTTTATCGTCCTGGCTCTGCTCGTTTCTCTCCTCACTCTGTCCGCCAAAGTTGAAATAATGCTCCAGTTTCAAATTGTTCTGTGTAATCAGCAGAGAGTTCAGCACCGACATGATCAGCAGGGGGAACTCGTCGATTATCGCATGAATACGCTGGCGGCACTCGTAATGCTGCGTCGTCCATTTAATCTCTTCTTCCTGTGTCAGAATTGGAAACTTGCTGACCTGGTGCATGTAGGCCGCTTCCAGCTCATGCGAGATGCAACCAGCAAAATACGAACGCACACGCACATCGTTGTGCGCCTTCGTCCGTATTTCATTTGTGCTGCCTTCCTGGGTCATAAGTTACTTGTTTATATCCATTTGAGTGAACGCTAGAACAGCAGTTGGTAGAGGGGGTGAGCAAGGGGTAACGACGACGCCTCGTCGTCGCAAACCGCCTTAGAACAGCAGTTGGTAGAGAGTGTTTGCGAAGAGGATGAAGATGAGCAGACAAAGCAGCAGGACAATCATCAGAGCGATAATCCAGCCAAACGGTGTCTTCGCAACACGTTTGACACTGGACATCGTTGCGTTTGGGTTGTGCAAGTCATTGTCCATCATGCTAGACACCTGCATTTGGGAGCGAACACCACGCACAATTCGCACCGTGGTTTCCGCCATCATCAGCTCATCCCCCTCTTTCAGCTCAGTACGTGCCGTGCCAACGGATACGCCGTTGATGGCCGATTCGTATGAGCTATGGATGCCTTCATACTCCAGGTGTTCGCCGTCGGAGAAGATTTTGCCGTGGATGCGTGCAACATCCTCTGTGCGCACGGTGATGTAGTTGTCTTTCGAGGCGCCTATGGTGTTCACGCCTGGCCAGATGACTGACCGATGGCGGTTGTCTTCGGTGTGCTCGTCGCATACCACATCGAAGGGGCTGGGCTTTGTCTTTTCACCAACACAGAGGAAATATTGCGAGAAGCGGAATACGGAGCCATCAACCAAGGGGGCGCTCTTGATGCGTTCTGCGTTCAAGAATACGCCGCAATTCCCGATGCTCTCCAGCATCCAGTTCACGCCATTTCTTTTGATGCGTATGTGCTCGCGGCTGACGGTGTTATCGACTACCCCCTTGAGGCTGACGTCGCAAGAGGAGGCACGCCCGATGACCACGTTGAACGCCGTGGTACCCAGTTTGAAATGGCGCAGGCGTTCGCCAAGATAGTTGTAAATGCTGCAATCTGGCATAAGTCAATGGATTATACTATGGTTGCGGTCACTAGAATAGGACGATGGTCTGAGGCTATTCTTTCATCTATTACACTTATTCCCAAGTTCTTCCATTGATTCTCCTTGTGGAAGAATCCATGGTCGATGGGCTTCGTCGGATTGTCCGAAGGGCAGGTGTATAGAACTTCCTTGCCGTTTGCTGGCTTCAGATGGCTTGCCATCAGCTTCCACTCGTATGAGCTGGGAAAGCAGTTGAAGTCGCCAAGGACAACAGAGGGCAGGGGGCTCTTCAGAAGTTCCTCACAGAGGATGCCCGCTGACAGGATGCGCAAATCCCGCTCCAGCGGGAAGTGGGTGCAGTAGATGCGGAAAGGGGTTCCATTTGCGGTCGTCGTCTCCACGCCGAAGAGGGTGCGCATTTCATAGCCAGGCAGTTGCCTGTGAAGAACCACCTTGCCAGGATTGCTGGTGAGGATGCCGATCCCGTATGAGCCGCCCTGAAGGTCTATCGCCTTCCCGAAGAAGCCGAACATGCCTGTGAGCCTGGCCAGCTCCGCCGTCTCATCGACGCCGTTGCTGCGAGCGGCCCCATTGTCCAGCTCCTGCAAGGCCACGCAGTCAGCCTTCTGGCGGGAGATGACGGCAGCGGCGCGGACCAGGTCGATGGTCTTGTCCATCCCACAACCGTGGCAGACGTTGTAGCTCAAAAAGCGCATTGGCTGTTCCATAATTTACTGCAATGCCTCCATCGCTTCCTTGATGTCGTTTTCAATGCGTGCGATAACCTGTTCCTTGTCAAGCATCTCGGAGTTTTTGCCCCAGTCGCGGTGCTTGTACTCCACCTTCCCCTGGTCAAGGGTCTTCGGCGAGACGACCACGCGCAGAGGCACACCGATGAGGTCGGCATCCGCAAAGGCGAAGCCAGCCTTCTCGCCTCGGTCATCGTAAAGCACGTCTATCCCCTTGGCTGTCAAGGCGTCATAGAGCCCTTGACACGCCTCGGCGACTTCTGGCTTGTTGTGGTTCAGGCCGATGATTTCAACCTGGAACGGCGCAATCGACATAGGCCAGATCGGGCCATAGTCATCATGGCACTGCTCGATGACGGCGGCCATGGCGCGCCCGATGCCGATGCCATAGCATCCCATGATCATCGGGTGGCTCTTGCCGTCCTGGTCTAGGTACGTGCATCCCATGGGCTCCGAGTACTTGGTGCCAAGCTGGAAGATGTTGCCGACCTCGATGCCCTTGAGCAGCTTCAGCTGCGTTCCGTCCGTGGGGCTGGGATCGACTTCGCGAACCGTTGCGATGTCGGTGACCACGATGCCTTCCTTGCTGGGGAGGTCGCGCTCATAGTTGAAGTTCAGGTAGTGGTAGTTCAATTCATTTGCACCGACAACCAAGTTGCTCGATTCTACGGCAGAGGGGTCAACCACTATGCGCATCTTATCAGGAACCAGCTTCGTGTCAATGGAATAGAGCGATGCAAATCCAGGCACGGCCCCGATGGAGGAGATGAGAGCGTCGTCAGCAAAGGAGATTTCAGGGCTCTGGAGGGCCTTCTTCAGCTTTGCCTCGTTCACCTCAAGGTCGCCGCGGATGCAGACGAAGACCAGCTTGCCTTCCATGTCCTTGTAGAAGACCGCCTTGCAGGTCTTGCTGGCGGGCAGGCCAAGGAACTTCGCCAAATCGTCAATTGTCTTGCAGTCAGGCGTATAGACCTTCTCCAACGGCTTGGGCTCCTCCTTGACATACTCCAATTTGGAGCATGCGATTTCGCGGTTCGCCTTGTATTTGCCGTCCTCCGAACAGAAGATGGTGTCTTCGCCGCAGTCCGCTATGGCCATGAACTCGTGCGAGACCTTGCCGCCAATCATGCCTGAATCGGAAAGAATTGCCAGGCACTGCTTCAGACCAATGCGGCGGAAGAAACGCTCGTAGGCGACGTAGCAGCGCTGGTAGTACTCCTCCAGGCTCGCCTGGGAGGTGTGGAAACTGTAGGCGTCCTTCATCGTGAACTCGCGAACCCTAATAAGCCCTGCACGTGGACGCGCCTCGTCGCGGTACTTGGTCTGGACCTGGTACATCATGCAGGGGAGCTGCTTGTAGGAGACCAGCTCCGTGCGAGCTATCTGCACAACCGCCTCTTCGTGGGTCATGCCCAGAAGCATGTCCTTGTTGTTGCGGTCTTTGAAGCGAAGAAGCTCCGCTCCGACCGTCTGAAAACGTCCGCTTTCAATCCACAAATCGGCAGGCAATACCACAGGCATCTTTATCTCCTGCCCGTCGATGGCGTTCATTTCCTCGCGGACAATCGCTTCGATTTTGGAGATGATGCGTTGCCCCAACGGCAGGATGGAGTAGAGCCCCGCCGAGACTGGACGGCAGTAGCCGCCGCGTATGAGGAAGATGTGACTGGCTGTCTGTGCGTCCCTGGGCGCCTCTTTCAGCCGCTGACCGATGAGTTGTGAAAGTCGCATGAAATCTGTTGCCTTTTGTTTGATGGGGCAAGGTGGCTGCAAAACACAAGTGTCTCTTGCGTTTCCAAACAGGTCTCCTTTTTGCCCTTTGGGGAGTTTATTATCAGTATTCTTTAAAATATAATGGCAAATGGCATTTAAACAAGCCAGATACTAAAATTATTTGCGCAGAAATGGCAAAAGAGAGGGCATTTTTCAGGCACAGCCGAAAAAACCATCAAGCCAGTTTGCAAAAGATACGCGTTTGATTAAAGTAATCATTGTTTTCAAAGTCCTTAGCAAATATTGATTTTACTATCCTTATCTCCAGAATGCAGAATACGATTCGTCAGATTCCAGAAGCAGGTTCCCGATTGATTAGATACACAGGTGACTTGCTGGAAATACAGCTTGAAGCACCCGCATCATCTGGACATGCCTTTATCAGAACCACCTTTTCCTCCATGCATTTACGCCGACAGGCTGTGATAGGGGAGATTGAACACGGCATTCCACAACGCCAGTCCGTTTGGGAAGACGTCAAGATGGAGGAACTCGGGGAAGGGCGGTTCTCAGCCGTGTTTCCGCTGCGCGAAGTCGGCGTATTCGAGTTCAAGGCATGCTTTGTCTCGTCCGACGGAAAGCTCAACTGGGTGCCTGGCAATAACCTGATCGTCAAGGTGGAACCCGCCTTCTCCGTCAGCGCCAATTCCATCTACAATGCTTTCATCCGCCAGTTTGGACGAAATATCGCCTCTGACAAGGAAACGCAGGAAGACAAAAACGCCGAACTCCGCCTCAACCAAAACGGTTACCTTGTTGTCCCCCCGACAGGCAAACTTGCGGATTTCAAGGAGAAAATCCCGCATGTCATGGACACAATGGGATTCCGCATCGTCCTTTTCCTTCCCATTCACACCACGCCGACAGCGTATGGCAGAATGGGACACTACGGCAGCCCCTTCGCGCCGCTGGACTTCTATGGCGTTGACCCTTCGCTGGCCACGTTCGACAAGGCTCACACACCCGTCCAGCAGTTCTGCGAGCTTCTGGACTGCATTCATGCCCGTGGCGGCAAGGCCTTTATTGACATCCCATTTGACCACACGGGTTGGGCTTCCTCTATGCAGTCCGTTCATCCAGAATGGTTTAAACGAACTAACAAGGGAGACTATGAATCCCCTGGGGCCTGGGGAGTGGTATGGGAAGATTTGTGTAAACTCGATTTCTCGCAACATTCTCTCTGGATGGAACTTGCAAATATCGCTCTGACTTGGTGTCGTCTCAGTGTGGATGGCTTCCGCTGCGATGCAGGCTATATGATACCCAAGGAAAGCTGGAGATACATTACCGCAAAGGTGCGTGAGGAGTTCCCCGATACGATTTTCCTGCTGGAAGGTCTTGGAGGTTCCGTGGATACAACACGCGAACTTCTTGAGGAAGGAATTATGAACTGGGCCTATTCAGAGTCCTTCCAGCAATTTGGACTGGAGGCGGAATCAGGCTATCTCTACCATTCACTCGACATCTCCTCGCGCTGCGGCACCCTCGTCAATTTCGCGGAGACGCACGACAACAACCGTCTTGCGGCAAAATCCCCGATCTGGTCTGTGGAAAGAACAGCAGGGGCCGCCTTGCTGGCCCCTGCTGGTGCCTTCGGCATCGCCAACGGCGTAGAATGGCTTGCCACTGAGAAGATTGACGTTCATCAGGCAGCCTCGTTGAATTGGGGAGCTTCTGAGAACATCGTTGAGCACGTCAAGACCTTGAACGCCATCCTAGCCAGCCATCCTGCCTTCAGCGCCAAGGCAAATCTCAAGCGTCTGGAAACATTGCAGGGAAAGGTGTATGGCCTGCTGCGACAGGCTGGCGACGATGAGGTTCTTGTCCTTGTGAACCCCAGTGCGGATGCCGTCGCGCAAGTCTCTTGGGAAAGCCGTGAGTTCAACCCAGGGGACAAACCGTTCGACTTGGTTAAAAATCGCCGTATCTCGTTTTATTCAAATAAGGAACATATTATTGGCGAACTTCCACCGTCAACTGTGGTCTGTCTCTCGAAAAATAATATTCAATATTATTGTAATAAACAGGTTACAATGCAAAATATTCAGCAGGCCAAGACCGTCATTCTTCGCCTGAGTTCGTTTACAGACCCAATCAAATCTCTGCAACAGTCTGAAGTAATGGAACTTGCATTTCTTCTTTTGAATGACACAAGTGAGTGCTTCAAGAGATTGTTTGGTGAATATGTTCCTGTCGTTAAATGGAATCCAGCGAAAGACTGTAAACGCGAGGTGATGTTGCCTCCCTATCATTTCATCCTTGTGACCGCCCAGCATCCATTTATGGTGGGCCTGATTTCACAAGGAGTCCATCTGGAAAGGGCTTATTCACTTGCAGGAAGCAATGGACCCCATTTTGCCGTTCTGAGTTTTGCGAATACAGGGCAGGGCGGTCACGGCTACCGGGAAATGCAGCTTGTCTGCAAAGTGTTTGAAAAAGAGCTCTCGTATGCCACGGAATACTCTTCAAAAATACTTCTTCTTGCAGAGGGGGATAAGGCAAGTCTTCCGCTGGAAGTCGCGGCAAAGGATATTCTTCCAAGACATTGCGGATTATGCTCGAATCAATTCGGTTCCTATACGATAGCCCGCGCAGCATGGGGGACGCTGCAAAGCAAATATGATGGCCTTCTTGCCGCCAATCCAGATGAAAACGTCCCCGACAACCGTATGCTGCTGCTTGCGCGCTGCCGTGCCTGGCTCCGCTATCGCGACTACTCCTGTGAACTGAATCTCGCAACTCAGGACTCTTTCACGGCCAGCTATGAAAATACTCTTCAATGGAATTTCCATCTCTCTTTCAGTTCACAACTTGCAGCACATGTCACTGCGCAATGGACGCTTGACAGGAACCGCAATCTTGGAAAGCTCTGCTTTGCCCTCACGACAGAAAATCAGCCAGCTCCTCTCTTTGGCGAAGAAGAGCCCATTATGCTAGTTCTGCGCCCTGACATCGACTGGCGTTCCAATCACGCCGTCACCAAGGCCTATTTGGGGCCAGAGGCCTCCTGGCCATCCAAAGCGACGCCTTTCGGTGCCACTGGCTTCCAGTTTGCACCAGAGGACAACTCACGGGTCTTATCTATGCAATTATCAGATGGGAAATATGTTACATCGCCACAGTGGAGCTACCAGATACCACTGCCCGTTGAACGGGAGCGAGGGCTGGAAACGGAAACCGACCTTTTCAGCCCTGGCTATTTCGAGACTCCTGTATGTGAGGGAAAAAGCATCCAAGTCGTTGTGCAATTGACCAATGGAACTCCTGAACCAACAGTGTTCCCAGATGAAAGCATAATCTCCAGGCAACCAGAACAGCTTCCCTTGGAGACAGCTCTTCGAAAAAGCCTGGATTTCTTTGTCGTCAAGCGAGATGCACACAAGTCCATCATTGCAGGTTACCCATGGTTCCTTGACTGGGGACGAGACACGCTCATCTGCCTTCGCGGTCTCATCGCCGCTGGGATGCTTGAAGAGGCAAGGGACACGATTCTCCAATTTGCGCGTTTCGCCGACAGAGGCACCTTGCCTAATATGATACGCGGCAACGACACGTCTGATAGACAGACCTCCGACGCCCCCCTTTGGCTCTTCGCCGCCGTAAAGGATTATGTCCAGACTTCATCGGAAGGAGAGTCCTTCTTGAATGTCTCCATTGGGGACAGGACGCTTCTTGCGGTGCTGGACGCCTTGCTGGAGGCCATCGCCAACGGCGACACGGCTAATGGCGTCAAGATGGACAGGGATTCTGGACTTGTTTACAGTCCAGCACATTACACATGGATGGACACCAATTATCCCGCTGGCACGCCACGCAATGGCTATCCCGTTGAAATCCAGGCACTCTGGCTTCATGCACTGGATTTTGTCGCCTCCCAGGGGAGCCGGTTCGACCGTTGGAACACCCTTGCAGATAAGGTTAGGGATTCTTTTGCCAAGTTTTTTGTACGCGGGGCAGGACAGGGACTTTGCGACTGCCTGCACTGCAATGGATTCCAACCAGCTTCTTTGGCACTGCCCGATGATGCCTGCCGCCCCAATCAGCTTCTTGCCGTGACCTTAGGGGCTGTAACGGACAAGCCGACAATGCTCTCCATCCTCTCTGCCTGTTCTGGACTTTTGACTCCCGCTGGCATTCGAAGCCTCGATGATTCATACGTCGATTATCCCCTGGCTATCGTGGATAACGGCGTTTCTTTGAACAATCCCCATTATCCTTATCAAGGGCACTACACTGGCCCCGAAGACAGCTGCCGCAAGCCAGCCTACCATAACGGTACTAGCTGGGCTTGGCAGATGCCCTTACTGTGCGAAGTGTTGTTCCTATGCCATGGAGAAGCAGCCAGGAAGGCATCGCAGTCTCTTCTTGCGTCTGCCATCTATGAAATGAACAACGGATGCATTGGCTTCCTTCCAGAAATATATGACGGCGATGCACCGCATCTCCCAAAAGGTTGCCTGGCACAGGCTTGGAGCATGACGGAGTTCTACCGCGTCTGGAAGCTTTTGCAGACCACTTGAAATTACCTCTAACCATTTATTCTTCAAAAAAAGACGGATATTAGTCTTTTTTTCGACAAACCGCTTTTAAAACTATGCAATTTGCACTATATTAATATATTGTTTTATTTTTCCTCATTTTTCGCAGTAGGAGTTATTCCGTATGAAAAAAACTATTAGAAAATC
>JAFTAC010000447.1 GCA_017458805.1 Victivallales bacterium
GCACTCCTAGTCTTGAAGAGGATTCTGTTTATTTCCCACGAAGTTTTTGTATGATGCCAGGCATGTCTGCCAACACGTATGATGTATCGTCAAAGTCCATGTTATCCTTTACAGTGCCTGGGGCCTTGACAAGCGTGGCTACCTCTGGCTGATAGTATTCTGTATGGTCTCCAGTCACCACAATAGTGGCATTGTCATACAAATTGTTCTCCTTCAGCAGGAAGAAGAGGTTTTCCAGAATCATCAGGCTGCCCCTTAGCTGGCGGTACTTGTCCGTGTCCTCGCAATCCTCAAGGAACTCATTTGTACTCAAGGCAACATGAGCACCTTGCAGGTGGTAATATTTGAACGCCTTTTCTGTGCGCCCTATCAGGAACTCCTTGACTAGGCGCTGGTTCATAGCCTGGTCGTATTTCAGGTTCATGTTACGAATGCGTCCCGTATTGACCTCGTTCACGAACATTTTCTTGGCATCCCATTTAAAGGAGACGATGCTGTGCATGAAATACGGCATCATTCTCTGGCACCAGACCTGGAACATTATTACATCCGATGCTCTGTGCTTCAGGCGTGGTATTGCGTTGTCGAAGCATGTTTCGGTTGCCAGAGCAATGTTTGGCATGAACTGGTAGCCTTCGCAACGAAAACCTTCAGCTTTGAGGTGGTGCATCAGGGTCTGGTTTTCAAGGAAGGCCTGCAGAATGTATTTCGGGTAAAGCTCGCATCCAAGTTCTTCAATGCCATACTTGAAGGTCATGCCCGTGAGCATGGCAGGAATCGCTGCCATTGTGCGTGGCAAGGGGCTGCGCATTCCCTCAAGGCAAGTAAAGTCCTTGAAGAGTTCTTCCAATTCGGGGTACTTTTTGAGTTCTTCCTTGAACAACTCGCTTCCCAGGCAGTCAACCACAATCAAAAGGACATTCTCCCCAGCACCGAATGTATATTTGTTGTTCTCCTCAAAGCAATTACTGAAAACTTTGTTGTAAGGATATCGGGGATAGAACTGGTGAATCGAAACTCCAATGGTGACCAGATGGCAGAGTATCACGAAAAGCAGAACACGCATTATGTGCTTTTGGATAAACCTTCTGAAATAGACCATTCCCCCAATCACGAATGCGAAAGCTAAAACTTGCATGAATGAAAGAAAAAATAAACCGTCTCCAAAATCAGCTTCTATAGGCATGGTGGGAAGAATGGTTGCAAAAATACCGCCCTGTAGCCAGACTAGCGCGCAAACAACCACTATTAGAAACTCCACCTTTCGTATGTGAGGCCAATTGTTTGCTGCAAGGCGCAGAGCGCATACCGCAAAACAGCACGACAACGAGAGTATTGTCAACGCAATTCCCAAATACGCCAGGGTAAATGAAAAACAGAAGGGATTGTATGTGTAGATGGTTATGCAAGGAGCGGCTAAAACCAGAGAAAGAGCCAGGCCAAAGCAAAGTGACTTGAAGAATAGAGATTTGTTCATGGTGTACCCCCTTAAAGATGCAGAGGTTGTTGCAGGGTCAAATGACCCTGTAGGAAGATGTTTTCAAGAAGTTTTGCAACAGCCCCTGTTGCGATGACAATCTGACTAATGCCTGTCAAAGAAGGAAGCTATCACGTTGCGTATCTTGCCGAAGAACAAAAGCAACGAAACGAAAAACACGCTCCCGATTTGCAGTAAAACGCTTCCAGTACCAGCATCAATGTAAGCTAATGGTGTCATGTTAACCTCCGTGTTGTTTGGGATGGTTGGATTGTGCTTCCTCACCCCCTAGTGTTAAAAACGCAGAAGGAATAGTTGTTTCTACAGGTAAAAATTTGTTTTTGCTTTGTTCCATTCAAGAGTAGTTAGCTAAAGGCTTCTTGTCGGAAACAGATTTTTCCTAAAAAACAACTTTTTTAGTAGTCTATATTTGCAAGTATAAAATTACGCATTATAGTATATATGTTTTTAAAACACTACTATTTTATTGTGTAATTAAAAACAATGAGATTATTCAGTGCAAGCCAGGTATTTTTGAAACTACCTCCATCAACATACAGGATTGAACGACGAATGACAAAAGCACAGACATTATTTGACACGGTGGGGAATACGCCCCTGCTGCGATTGCGGGCCATTGAAGGCGAGTTGGACGCAGTGGAGCTGTATGCGAAGGCGGAGTATTTCAATCCGACGGGTTCGGTGAAGGACCGTGCGGCGAAGGCTATGATTCTGGACGGGATAGAGCGCGGGGTGTTGACGCACGACAAGACCATCATTGATGCGACGAGCGGAAACACGGGGATTGCCTATGCGGCGCTTGGGGCCGCGCTGGGTTACAAGGTGACCCTATGCCTTCCTGGGAATGCCACGGAGGAACGGAAGAAACTGATGAGGCTTTACGGCGCGGAAATCATTGAGACGGACCCGCTTGAGAGTTCGGATGGCGCGTACAACGAGTGCCGTCGGCTGGTAGCCGAGCACCCAGAGAAATATTTCTATCCCGACCAGTACAATAATGACGCGAACTGGAAGGCTCATTTCGATGGCACAGCGGTGGAAATCTGGGAACAGACGGAGCATCGTGTGACGCATTTCGTGGCTGGTACGGGCACGTCAGGGACTTTCATGGGGACGAGCCGCGGCCTGAAACACTTGAACCCACTGGTGCAGTCGGTCCTCATGCAGCCCGATTCGCCTTTCCATGGCCTGGAGGGGATGAAGCACATGGCCTCGACCATCCATCCAGGGTTCTTCGATGAATCGATTGCGGATGTCAAGCTTGAAGTTTCAACAGAGGAAGCATACACGATGACCCGAAGGCTGGCCCATGAGGAGGCGCTGCTTGTCGGTGTCAGTTCGGGCGCGAATGTCTCGGCTGCGCTGAAACTGGCGAAAACGCTGCCCCCAGGCTCCGTGGTAGTCACCATCCTTTGCGACAACGGCAACCGCTATCTTTCCGCAGGTTTCTGGGAGGAACAATAATGCTGAAATTGAC
This sequence comes from Victivallales bacterium, assembly GCA_017458805.1. Classification (GTDB taxonomy): domain Bacteria; phylum Verrucomicrobiota; class Lentisphaeria; order Oligosphaerales; family Oligosphaeraceae; genus RGIG3456. The sequence goes on from JAFTAC010000447.1 coordinate 2,976, forward strand.
AAGTCAAATAGAAGAGGAAATCCGAAAGGCGGGGGCGGAAGCCTATCCGAATGAATGCTGCGGAATACTAATTGGAAGCGAAGAAGATGGCACCCATGTCGTAAAGGCGCTGAAACCGATTGACAATGCGCGTGAAAGCGGTGAACAATACCATCGCTTTCTGATTACTGCTGAGGAGATGATGCAGGCGGAATTGGAGGTGCGTCGGCTCGGGCTTGAAATCATCGGGTTCTACCATTCGCATCCCGACCATCCCGCAAGGCCGTCGGACTACGACCGCGACCATGCGCTTCCTTTCTACTCGTACATCATTCTGCGTGTGGCGGAAGGCAGGTCTGACATGATGACCTGCTGGCGTCTGCAGACCAGTCGAGAGGCCTTTGACAGCGAACCATTTGAAGTCCAACCATAACAACAGAGGTAATTGCAAAACTCTCATCGAAATGCGCGTCGATATGAACACATTGGCGTTGGCAACGCCTCTCTCCGCACGAAAGTGCGGCTTCGAGCCGTTGCCTTAGCCACTGCGCCCATCTCTTAGCGCATTTCGCGATACTTTTGCAATTACCTCAACAAGGAGAGCATACCATGAGCGTGACGATTTTGATACCAACAGCATTGAGATCCTTTGTTGACCGCAAGTCCGAAGTCGAAGTGGAGGGCGGCACCGTCGGGGAGGCTCTTGCCAATCTTGCAGCCGAATACCCTGACCTGAAGCACCAGATATATGAAGATGATGTGAAACTGCGCGGTTTCGTGAACATCTTCGTCGATGGGACGAACATCAAGAAGTTGAATGGGCTTGAGACGGTTGTCGCAGCAGGCGCAACCGTGATGCTCGTTCCAGCCATTGCAGGAGGATGCTGAAACATGAGCGAAGGTAGTATAACAAGTGTTGTGCCAGAAGAACGCTGGGGCGAACTGAACCATGACGACCTCACGCGCTACAGCCGCCAGCTGCTCCTCTCGGAAATCGGCATCGAGGGGCAGCGCAAGCTCAAGGGGGCGAAGGTGCTGGTTGTCGGCACGGGCGGCCTGGGGGCGCCGCTGGCGCTTTATCTGGCTGCGGCGGGTGTCGGGACCCTCGGGCTTGTGGATTTCGACAACGTTGACATCTCGAACCTGCATCGACAGATTATCCACGGCACACGGGACGTGGACCGCCCGAAGGTCGCCTCTGCGCGAGACCGCATCCGTGCATTGAATCCGCTGGTCAATGTCGTCACCTACAACGAGCCGCTGAAGAGCGAGAATGCGCTGGACATCATCAGCGAGTACGATGTCGTTGCCGATGGCACGGACAACTATCCGACGCGCTATCTGGTGAACGACGCATGCGTTCTGCTCGGCAAGCCGAATGTCTATGGCTCGGTGTTCCAGTTCGAAGGGCAGGCAAGTGTGTTCTACGCCAAGCAAGGCCCATGCTACCGCTGCCTGTACCGCGAGCCACCGCCTCCAGGACTGGTTCCCTCCTGTGCGGAGGGGGGCGTCCTGGGCGTCCTGCCAGGCGTGATTGGGATGCTCCAGGCCAACGAGGTCATCAAGCTGCTGGTGGGCGGCGGCGACACGCTGACGGGGCGGCTTCTGCTCTATGATGCATGGAGGATGAAGTTCCGCGAACTGAAACTGGAGAAGGATCCCGAGTGTCCGATTTGCGGAAAACACCCGACCATCACAAAGCTCATTGACTACGAGCAGTTCTGTGGCATAAGGCATAACCAGGACGAGACCTCCGTGGAATCCATTTCAGCCACGGAATTGAAACGGCGTTTTGACGCGAACGAGCCTGTTCAGGTGGTTGATTTGCGCGAGCCGCATGAGCGCGCTTACTTCAAGTTCCCGAATGCAAAGACGATACCGCTCGGCCAGGTTATTCGCAGGAAGGATGAGCTGGACCCGTCCATCGACACCGTCTTTGTCTGCAAAATCGGCCAGCGCAGCATCCTGGCCGTGCGCAACCTGCGCGCGGCGGGCTATCAAGGCAAGCTGATGAACCTCCTGGACGGCGTTCAGGGGTGGAAAAATGAAGTAGATCCGAATGTGAAGCTAATCTGATTTGCCTTCCCTTGGCGAATCATCTCAAAAAACAAATCAACAAGGAATCAAAAAACATGTCCGAGGAAATCAAAATCAACACATTGGGGAAGGCTGCTGCGTATCAGCTGGCAGATGTCTCGAAGACCAAACCGCAATTTGGGCTGCTGACGCCGAAATGGCTTTCCAAGTTTCTGGAGTTCAAGGGGCTGAACGCTGGTATCTACCGCGTCAACCGCGTCAAGGAGGGCAACACGCCTTTGGAAGTGCTTTGCAGTTCAAAACCGA
>JAFTAC010000448.1 GCA_017458805.1 Victivallales bacterium
CATTCTTGACAATACCACCAACACGGTCCTGCTCAACACCTTCACTGATTCCACCGACTTCTGCTACCTCAACTGGAACGGCAAGGACAGGCGCATCAATCTCGAACAGTGGGGTAAGACCGTCGATTTGGAGCCTGGCAAAACCTCCACCATCGAAACCACCTACGAGCTACTCCCCCTCTCGCGCGCCCCGTGGAAATGACCTTCCTTGCTGAGTTCACTCAGCAAGGACTGGTGTTATATACTCTTGGCTGATAACCAGTTCTGGAGCCTTTCCTTCTTCTTCCGTGAACCATGCCGTGCCGATGTACATCTGCCGAGGGTGTACTTTCGACACGGAATTGTGGGCATGGAACACAATGCGCAGGTTGCCCTCCTTTTCGCGGAAGAATGAATGGTGGCCGACGCCCACCAGGTCGCCGCACTTTTGAAGAAGCGGATTGCGGTCGCTTTTCTTCCACAAGCCCCCGACGCTTTCCGCCACGGCACAACCGATTCCATACTCCTTGCTCGTGTAGCCATTGCCTGAGTACGTCATATAGTAGCGGCCCTTGAACTTGAGGACAAAGCTGCCTTCATTGACGCGCCCCTGCTTACGCTCCCATGGCTGATAGGCGCGGATGCAGAAACGGTAGGTTTCCGGCTTTACCTTCAAGCAGTCCTCCTCCAGTTCGACACTCCAGATGTTCAGGCCATCGGTGGGACTGAATCGGTCGAAGAACATGTAGGGCTTGCCGTCGTCATCGACAAACAATGTGTTGTCTATCGACTTCTCGCCGCTGAAAATCGGCTTTTTGTCACTCTGCACAAACGGTCCCAGCGGATGGTCCGCCACAGCGACACAGACATGTTCCTCCGCTGTATAGTACATGTGGAACCTGCCATTCACCTGATAGACTTCTGGCGCCCAGAACCATTTTTCACCATACGAATCATCCTTATGCAATGCCAGTTTTCCTTTGGAACGGCCCACATTGGGTGTCCATACCTTCAAATCATGCGATGACATGACGGCAATGCCATGGTCAGAACTCGTTCCATAGGCATAGTACTCTCCCTCATGGCACAGGATGAATGGGTCTGCGAGCGGTACGCGGCGCGGTTCGGCGGCTACTCCTACCTGCACGGTGGACAAGCCTACAAGCAACGATGTCACCAAAGCACATGTTTTCATAGATTCTTCCTTTTGTCAGTTAATTTGAAACGTGGTTGCAGTGTATTCTATCATAGCTTAGACAATTGTCAAATTAGCCAACACAATTATAGTTCATTACGCGCATGCACCCATCAAAACCATACGCAGATTACATCGGCATGATGGAGGCACGTTCCACAATCGTGCCAGGAATCAGGCGAGATTCTGGCGGTGTGCCTTCGAGGCAATACTGCATCAGCATCTCGGCACCGTTGCAACTAAGACGGTCAAGGGGCTGCTGGATAGTGGTCAGCCCCATGCTCGCAGCGTCGGGCCAGGTAGTATTGTCGAAGCTGATGACGGAAAGCTGTTCAGGAATCCGTAGTCCAAGTTCGCCCGCCGCACGATAGAGGAAGTCCGCGCGGCGGTCACGCATCGTGAAAAGTGCCGCTGGGCGGTCGGGACGGCGCAGGTAGTCCAAGATGCTGCGGTAGGATTCTGGCGTGAGCGTCGGATGGAGCGGCAGTATGTCCTCATTGCGCAAATAAACCTCTTCTTCCGCCAACGCCCCCCTAAAGCCCGCCAGCAACTCGTGGTAGATCGGCAGCTCCAGCGGTCCCGTGATGGTGCCGACGGAACGGTGTCCAGATGCAAGCAGTCGCTGACCCGCCAGGCGCCCCACGCCTCGAAAATCCATTCGACAGCAGCAGCCTCCGAAAAACCGCTCCTGGTTCACATGAACCATCGGCAGCGATACGGCCTTCCGCAGCGAATCGTACGCGGTCTGCGACGTGACAATCTCCAGCAGCAGCAGGCCGTCCACATGGTAATCACGCAACATGGAGGTCACACGTGGAAGATTCAACGGATCTCCATGGTCGCCAAAGATAATAAGAGGCGTCACCGACCGCTTGTCAAAATACTGGCATGCATGTGCTATCAACCCCAGCTGCTCATACGGATGCGCCGATATGGCTGGCGACATCACCAGCACCTGCGCAAACCCTGATGGCTCATGACGCGCCACGCACAACCCTTTCCCTGGAACACGATACGCCAAGCCCTCCTGACGCAGCTTTGACAAAGCCCCCCTGATGACGCATCGGCCCACTCCAAGCTCCTCCGCCAGCTGGCGCTCCGATGGCAGAAACTCCCCCCGCCCATACGTCCGACGGTTGATACGACGACGCAACTCCTCCAATACCGATGTGTTCGCTGTCCGTGGCATGAATGAAATACTTCCTGAAATGGTTGTTCCTACGTAATATCAAGGTTATAATATAACCCAAATCCAACTTTTCGCCACCCCTTAAATCAACCAATGGATGATTTTTCATCCATTGGCTTTATTTGCTCGGGCACCCCAATAGAATGCCCAGCCCTCCGACATCTGCGCAAGCTGGGGATGGAGCCTTCGCCGCACATCTGTCTGCAGACCATCGAGGTCAATGCGGGAATGTGCGAAGACACACCTTGGAGTTCCGAAGTGAAGCTCCTGGAGGAGGGACACTGCATCCAAACCTTCAGGAAGGAGGCCCGCCATGATTCCAAGTGACCATTTTGTCCGTTTCTACAATGAGGTTTTCAAGTTCCTGGACGAGCGAGGCGGCCTTGAGGGCTACTACAAGGAAATCAGCCGCAAGCAGGAACGCCACTGCCTGGAGCTTTTCAAGAGCAAGGGCCTGCGCGGCGTCTATGAATACTACCTGCGCATCTACAAGGAGGAAAACTGCCAGGGACGCCTTGAGCTCAAAGAGCACGAGCTGGTCATCGCTATGGAGTGCTGTCCCAGCCTCTCCAAGGTGCTGAACAACGATGCGACGGCAAGCCCCAAATACTGCCTGCACTGCCCGGGCTGGACAATCCCCTTTACCAAAAGGCAGGCCTCTTCCAAATCTTCGACCTGATGGAGCTCGACACCCCCCACTGCTGCGAATGGATACTGGACGACCTCGACGCGGCAAAAACCCGCTACAGGGAACTCGTTGCCGCAACCCGCCAGGCCCCAGCCGCCCTCCCGGCCCTCCCCCGCCTCCTGGTTTCCGATGAACGCATCCGGCAGCCATGAAAACCAGTTGCGGGAGTAGCCAGCGCGTCTCGCGCCGGAACCCACACAACGCTGGAAACGATTTTTCGCATTAATGCACTAAACGCATTATAACGACATATTTCATAGGAGGGAGGTGTCAAATTGACACAGGCCACTAGCTTTTCTGCGCCTTGCCGCTCCGCATCGCTTCGCGGCCCGGCGCAAAGGAACCTTGGGTATCGCCGACCCGTGGATTTCGCTCGCCGCTACGCGACTTACCCCTTCTCCTATGAAACATCTCGTTTTGA
>JAFTAC010000449.1 GCA_017458805.1 Victivallales bacterium
CCCATGCCCATGCCCATGTCGCCAGCGCCGCCCATGCCCATGCCCATGTCGCCTGCGCCACCAGGCACTGCAGCGCCAGGTTCGGGACCAGCAGCGCCACCCATGCCCATGTCGCCTGCACCGCCAGGTGCGCCCATTCCGCCCATGTCACCCATGCCGCCCATGTCACCCATGCCCATGTCTGGAGCGGCGCCACCTTGCGCGGCGGCAGCGGAAGCCTTGTTGCGAACCAGGTTCAAGACAAAGTTGACGCCTTCATTGTCGGGATCCAAATCAATGCTCTGGCGGCGGAGTTTCTCAAAAACCTCCTGGACTGGCGTATCGCGGAATTTCACATCAGGAATGATGATGCTATCTAGTTTTTCCTTAAGCCCCGTCACCATCTTGGACTTCTGAATCACCTTGACAGAGGCTTCCTGGCCTGCGCCTGCAATCAACGGAGTAATGGGTTCACCCCATTTCCAGCGGACTTCTGCCATGCGCTCAACCTGCGTGGTCTTGAGCTTCTCATTGGCGGCCTTCTCCATCTCCCTGTGGATGCGTGCAAGATAGCGGATTGCTGTCAGATTCGTCGGATTGCGGAGGAGAACGGTTTCAAAGGTGTCGCGAGCATCCGCATAGCGTCCATTCTGCAAGAAAACGCGACCACGCTCCAAATCGATTGCCTCCAGATAGTCGTCCTCAGCCTTGTCAAGAATAATAGTGCTGACCTTTGTGCGCTCCTTGAACTCAATGTCCTTCTGGTCAAGACGCAACTGCTTGATCATACCATCGATTTTCTTCTTGTTGGCATCGGATGATGTCATAGCCTTTGCCTTGGTGAGTTTGTTCAAGGCATCCTCAACCATACCGGTATCGACATTCGACTTCGCCTCGCGAACCAGGAAGTCCGCCCACTTCATGTTCAACTTCGCATTGGCGTCACGGACTTTCTCTTCAAGTTCCTGCGCCTGCTGGGCATTGACTCCAGCGGCCTTCGCATACTTCTCGGCCTCTTTCAACTTTGCCTGCGCCTCTTCCAGCTTGTCTTCCGCCAAGGCATGCTGCTCCAGTTCCAGAGCCTTCAACGCCTCCTCGAACTTCTGCTCTGCGGCAATCAGATTCTCCTGCCTAAGCAGGGATTCACGATTGTCCAGTTCAGCGGCGACATTAGCCTGTTCTGCACGGCGCGCCTCATCCTTGTTCAACGGGCCAACTGCGACATTTTGCTCTGCACGCAGTGCACCATCGCCGGTCATCGGTCCAGCAGCATCCTGCGCCCCTGCTTCGGAAACAAAGCAAGAAATTGCCAGCATGACCACGCCTGAAAACGCCAGGCGCTTAATTGTTAGGACTCCTTTTTTTGTTCTGTTCATCGGCTGTTTCTCCGCAGACTGTACGACCTCATTCCTTTCGGAAGTAAAGACGCCAGCATTTTGTATCGTTATTTTTGTTTATTATCCAAACACAAAAAACAAATCATAATATAATGCATAAAATCAGATTATTATGGCAATTTATCAAAATTGACATAAAAAAAATGATTTTTGTATGAAAAAAGAGGAAAAAAACGTTATTTTTCGCGTTGTGAACTCCTTTTGTAATGGGGATGAACAGCAAGCCGTTCAGTCCTGACCATCATCACGGCATCATTCCTCCTCTCCTGTTGCGTCCCCTGCCAGGGTTCATTCCAGGCCCGACCTCGGGTCCCATGCCAGGAGCTGCCTCCATGCCAGGTCCCATCATATCATCCATCATCCCACCGCGGCGGTTGTCGATGAAATCGTTCTCCATATTGAACAGACGCAGGGTGAACTCCTTTTCAACCTGCCCTTTCGATTCCTTGAGAAGCCCCACCTTGATGGTGTTTTCGGTCTCGTTCGCATCCAGAACCTTATAATACTCTGTCAGACGTGCATTCGTCTTGTTCTTCACCAGCGGGAACTCGTCCCCGACACGGCACACGACGACACTGCGGCGGAAGAGCATCTGGGCATAGTTTCGGTCTCTCGTGGTAAGGTAAAGCATCCGAACCATAAGATTCTTGTGGTAGGTCTTGCGTCCTTTCTTGATGGTGTACATGTCGGTCGGCGCATTCTTTGAGGAGACGACAATATACGGCAGGGCCATGGAGCCCTCGCCCTCGAAGCCAGCCTTGTGAATCGTAAATCCACCGACCTCGTCGCCGAGCTGACGCGTCATACGCCTAATTTTGCGCTGCCTTGGGTCGAAAGCCATCACGATGATATCCCACTTCTTGTCGTCATCGCTGTTGTTGCGCTCGATATCAACCAGGCTCAGTTGAACTTCCGTCTTGAATACCTTGACAGTACGGAGAAGATTGGCCA
>JAFTAC010000450.1 GCA_017458805.1 Victivallales bacterium
AGGATGGCGGACTCGCCGTCCTCGCCGACGCCGCACGCGCGTGCCGTGTTGTAGCAAGCTGCCGCTGCAACGTCAATCAGCATCGGGACGCACCCGACCTGGCTGATAGCCGTCGTGAACTGGTCAACGATGTCGTTTTTGATAACGACCGACATGAGGTCGATGGAATCTTCACTGGAGTTGGAGATCAGCTGGTAATCCCAGAGCACCTCGCTCAGCTGGAAGGGGATGTTCTGCGTGGCCTCGAACTCCGCCACCTGCTTGATCTTCTTCCTGTCATAGTTCATGACAAGCAGACGATTGAAGCGGATGAGGGAGGACTGTCCTGACATACAGACCAGAGCCTTCGTGGCTGTGAAGCCCCCTTCCGCCAGCATCTGGCGGAGCAGACCTGCAACAACGCCCATACGGGTGCTTTCTGAAAGTTCCTCCTCGTACTCGCGATAGGCAAAACGAGAGAGCGAAACCGTTGATGCACCACCCGTGAAATCGAATTCGCACAGCTTGATACTGGTCGCGCCAATGTCAATGGCAAGTATTTTATCTTCTCTGGCCATAATGTCCCACTTGTTTGAATGCTGAATGGCTCGCTAGTTTCGGCTTAGTTGGTCTTCTCGAACTCGAAGTAGTCGAAGTCCATTGCTGCAAAGGGCGTCTTGCTCTTGGGAAGCAGGGTATTCGGGAAAGCCTGCATCTTGTCCAGGTTGTTGTACCAATTGTTCGGCATCTTGCTGCTGTGCCTCTCTTCGCGGGCGATACGGACGCCATCGACATAGAACTCCACGTACGTACTGATTCTGGAGGTTTCAATGCGCTTGGACCTCAGGAAGCGCCTGAAGAACTTCGGGGAGACAAACGCACAGACCATGTGTCCGCGCCCATCCTCCACATCCAGGTAGGTAATGGACTGGGTAAGCCCCGCAATCTTGCCTGCATCAGTCTCGATGGCCACGAGCCAGCGAACTTCAAGCTCGCCAATCCACTCGCGCTTCGACTTGGAATCGAACTCAACATCCACTCGGAACCAGCGTTCCTTGGCGCCCTGGCTGCCGTGAAGCGAATCCTTGAACTGCGGGGTAACCTGATCCTTGAAGTCGATTTTCTTGATTTTGATTTCAGCACTGCTTCCCCTCTGCGCATAAAGCGGCAAAACGGAGAAAAACAGAGCCAGTACTAAGACCGTCCTTGACAGCAATGTTTTCATTGACATGTTTTCTTTCCTTATAATTAAATGTAATTGATTATTAACTCATCAACAAATCTGTTTCAACTACCTTGGAAATAGGCAGCCCAAACCAGCGCGTCTAACACTATACGCCATATTTGCAAATATGTCAAGATGATTCCTTAAACTTTTCTTGTAAAATTCGCATTTTTTTATGTGATAACTGCGAAAGTGGCACAAAAAAGCCACTTTCGCAGTTGTCACATCCAGAAAAAAATCTCAAAACTCTCATCAAAATGCGTTTGTTTTGAAACTACCTCACGAGAAAAAAATCATTTCCACTTGTTGTTGAAGGGTTCAATGGGAGCCACTGGCGTTGCGCTCCCCATCTGCCCTTTGCCAAGGGCAGTCGCCATTGAAGCGGGAATGGCAGCCTGGGAACTCTCGACTTGGGACTTCATATCCATCGTGATGGCAAGCATCTCCTGCTTGGAGGCCTTGGCGTTCGCGTGCCGCTGGGCCGCCTTCGCCTGGGCAATGCGCTTGTCTGCTGCCGCCTGCTCGGAGCGCAGACGCGCATTCACATTTTCCCCGACCTGAAGCTGCGAAATATCGACAGATACGATTTCATACTGCAGGTTCTCATCCAATTTCTTGGAAAGAATCTCGCGCGTGATGATGCTCGGGTCAGCCAGAATGTCCCGATGAGATTCTGCTCGCCCGATGGCGGAGACAATCCCTTCACCTACGCGCGCCAGAACCGTGTCCGCGCCCGCGCCCCCCACAAGCTTGTCCAGCCGTGTGCGAACAGTGATGTTCGCGATGACACTCAATTTGACGCCATCCTTGGCCACTGCCTCGATGCCGTGCGGCTTCTCCTTACCGACAGGCTGGGGGCAGACCAGAACAACAGGCTTGACATGGGAATCCACGGCGGACATCACGTCCCGCCCAGCCAAATCAATCGCCGCTATCTGCTGAAAGGTCAGGGGCAGCCCTGCCTTGACGGCGGAGACGGTGGCGGAGACGACACGCGTGAGGTTCCCCCCCGCCTGGATATGGTCTTCAAGCATCTCGCATTCGACAGGCACCCCTGCGCGGACAAGCACTTTGAGGTTCTCGACGATGAAACGCCGGTTCAGCTTCTTGAAATGCATCCGCAGGAAGTCCCCGTAGCCGATAGGGCATCCAATGGCCTTCGCCTCAACCAGAAGCCCTGTCGCATTAACACAGAACAATACCAGCCACCCAACTATGCCCAGAGCGGCCAATATGATGAGAACGCCAAGTATCACGAAAAATGTGGTCATTTGCTCATCCTCCAGTCCTGCTAGGGGTTAGTGATTAATGATTAGTGATTAGTGGTTAGTGGTTAGTGGTTAGTGGTTAGTGGTTAGGTGCCAGGGGCTAGTTGCCTGTGCCCTTTCCGTCTCCACCTCCGCGAGCTAGCGCTCGCGGCACAGAACAGAAGTCTAGCCACAAATTATAGCAATTTTTTAAATTGACAATTGCTAATTGCTAATTTCTAATCTTTCAGTTTGACGGTGATTTTTTTCCCTCGGTTCTGGTCGGCGACTTCATCGCTGATGGTCTCGACCTCGGGGTCGTTCTCAAGTGTCACGTGGATGATGCGGCGCTCTGCGGGGCTGTAGGGGCCGATGACACGGGCCTTGCCCAGCTTCTTGACCTCCTTCGCGATGTCCTTCGCGAGGGCCTCAAGGCGTGAAATCTCCTCGCGGGGCAGACGCCCATGGTGCTCGGTCTCCTTCACGGGGGCCTCGACGCAGTAGCCATCGAC
>JAFTAC010000451.1 GCA_017458805.1 Victivallales bacterium
CCAATTATACCCCGCCGATTATAACCAACGGACGGGGGGCTGCGCCCCCCGCGCCCCCCGCGCCCCCCGAAACAACCTATAGGAATAAACAAATGAAAACAGCCCAAATCACACTCCTTTTCTGCCTCTGCTTCCTAGCTACTGCGCTTTTCGCTCAGGGGGCATCCCGCAAAATCACGCTTTGTGGGAAGCAGCTCACAGCTGCCAGCCATGTCATTGTCACGCCAGCAAAAGCCACGCCCTCCGAGGCCTTTGCGGCAGAGGAGCTGCGTGACCACCTGGCCAAGATGACGGGCGAGACGCTTGCCATCGTCAGCGAGGGCACGCAGGATGGCAGAAGCCCCATTTTCATCGGCAAATGCGCCAGCCTGCCTGTGCAAGTCGATTGGCGGAAGCTGGGGCTGGAGGGCATCCACATCGAAACCGCTGGCGACGCCCTCGTGCTTGCAGGCGGGCAGCGCGGCATCCTCTACGCCGTCTATACCTTTCTGGAGGATTACCTCGACTGCCGCTGGTTCGCCACCGATTGCATCGTCATCCCCAACAGCGGCGAAAAGCGCATCGATTCCATCCGCAAGGTCTATGTACCCCCGCTGGAGTACCGCAACACGGACTACCTCTGCCACAGAGCCCCCGAATTTGCCGTGCGCAACAAATACAACGGCTATAGTGTCAAGGCATTCCACCCGAAATGGGGCGGCATCGTCAAGTACCAGGGCTTCGTACACACTTTCAACAGCCTGGTTCCGCCTGAAAAATACGGCAAGGAGCACCCTGAATACTACTCGGAAATCAACGGCGTGCGCGTTACGGACCACTCGCAACTCTGCCTGACCAACCCCGATGTGCTGCGAATTGCGACAAATCAGGTGCGTGAATGGATGAGGAGCACCCCCGACGCCACCATCTTCAGCGTCTCGCAAAACGATTGGCGGAACTACTGCACCTGCAAGGCCTGCACCGCCATCGCGGAGCGTGAAGAGAGCCAGATGGGTCCCCTTCTGGAGTTCGTCAACGCCATCGCACGCGCCGTGCGCGACGAGTTCCCCGACAAAATCGTCGATACCCTTGCCTACCAATATACGCGCAAGCCACCCAAATACCTGAAGCCAGAGCCGAATGTGGCCATCCGCCTCTGCTCCATCGAGTGCTGCTTCGCGCATCCACTGGAGAGCTGCGAGTTCAACAAGACATTTGTGAGCGACATCATCGGCTGGTCGAAGATATGCAACCGCCTCCACATCTGGGACTACGTCATCAACTACCACCACAACATCCAGCCCTTCCCGAACCTGCGCGTGCTTCGTCCCAACATCCAGTTCTTCATCAGACATGGCGTCACGGGCATCTACGAAGAGGCCAACTACTACAGCTACGGCTCGGAGCTGGCGGAACTGCGTTCCTACATGATGGGCAAGTTCCTCTGGGACCCCGACTATGATGACAAAAAGGCGCTCAACGAGTTCGTCCAAGCCTACTATGGAGCCGCCGCGCCAAGCATCCTCTCCTATTTGGAACTTGTCCACCGCCAGGTTTGCGACGTACAGAAGACCCACCTGAC
>JAFTAC010000452.1 GCA_017458805.1 Victivallales bacterium
CCTGACGCACAGTGTGTCCGCCGCTTCGATGATGAAGGTCAAGATGGCAGAGACCTACCTGAAAACCGCCGAGGCAGGTGGCTTCACCGCCAAAACCGCCGCAAAGGAGGCACGCCAGCGCATTGACGCCCTCAAGAAGGAATACGGCGAAAACGACCCTGATGTCCAGGCTCTGGAAAAGCGCCTGCTGATCATTGAAAACAAGGAAAAAGCTGCCCAGGAGGAAAAAGCCGCCAACAAGCAGGCTGAACAAAAAGCCAACGCCAAAAGTCTGATTCCTGTTCCCGCAGTCGCCGCGGCTGTCGGCTTTACGACTCCGAGACCCTGGGTTCTGGAGAAAGACTTCGATGCCCATAACGACAATGATCCCGTTATGAAGTTTGTGAAGACTCTTGGACAGCAGAAAAGAGAGGAGATACTTGAGCTGGACAAGCAGCTCCGCGCACGCATTAAGGAGGCACGCGCGATTGTCGAAGCAGGTGGTGCCAACCAGGCTGAAGCCGAGAAGGAAATCGAACGCTATGAGAAGTTCCTTGGGAGAGTCAATGATCCAATTCGCATGAATTGCGACATCAAAATCGACAAAGAAAAAAAGAAGATGGACTTTTATTCCGTCAGGGTTTTCTTCACCAATTTCAGCAGAGAGGTTCGCTTCAACAAAAACGATGGAAAGTGTTATTTCTACGGTGACAATGGCGAGCCTGAATACATTCGCGACAAGGAAATACCGTATGCACAGGAAGCCTTGGCGTGCATGAAATGGATATATGTCTTCCACGCCAATCAGGGAAATGATGATTACTACATGGAGATTGCGAGCAAGGCGGCTGTCAGCTGCCAGAAAATTGAGGAAGCCATCAAGAACAACTCCCCCGCAGTCGTCATCTTCCACCCGATATCTCAATTCCCCAAGGGCGCACTGCACGATTCGCTGGCAAAGGAAGCACTGCCTCTTGCCAAAACCGTTCCCCTACTGGCGAATGCAGAGGCCGTCATCATCAACAGCAATGACTGGGAGATTTTCCGGAACCAGCTGACAGGCATCATCACCCGCCGCGTCTGCCGTGGCTGGACTGTCATAACCGACGACGTTGGCAAGCGCGTCATCCCCACCTCGTGGGGCCAGGAAAACCAGGGCGGCGACACGTATGGCAAGCTGTATCTGAATACTTACGGCGGCAATGCACGCTTCTACGTGAAGTAACGCAGCACCTTATCTGAGAAATAACGGATGCAGACGCCCAGGCCGTTTGGCCTGGGCATCTGTGTTTGTCTGTGTTTGTCTGTGTTTTTAATTTACGAAAGGTCTGTTCCCCATAAGGGAAATTTTTAACCACAGATTACACAGATTACACAGATGCGAAGTGCCGCTTATGCGGCACTTCGCGGTTCTTTTTTTCCGTACCCCGTAGATTCCCCGTTTTCAGCCGCATGCGCGGCTGAAAACATCTGTGTAATCTGTGTAATCTGTGGTTTCTTAAAAAAGACGTTAGTTAACTACCTCCTTAAGGGACATAGCATATACGAAAAATGGCGTGATTACTTGAGGACGCGGGCGATCTCATCCTCCAAGCCGTTGGCCGACGAATAGACAATCCGTGCGGCAAGTTCGACGGAGACGATTGCTTTGCGGTACTCTGGCGGGATGCGGTTTAGACGGCCTTTGTACTGTGTGCGGAAAATCTCTGGCAGATGCGCCAGGATGATCTCGTCGGAAATCAACTCGGGGTGCTTGTCGAGATAGTCACCAATCTGGATGTTCTTGGCGTTAATTGAGCGGGAAAGCTCCTCGGTCAGCTCGGTCATCATGCGGCCAGTCGTGTGGCGCATGTAGAAGAGCCATTCGGCTTCGCGGGATGCAGTCTGCTCAAGCTTTTTCATGACCTCAGGCACCAGCACGGGCTTTGCCTTGATGAACTCCTGCGGTTTGAGCATCAGACCGCTGAGGATTTCGTAGGATGACGTGATCACGCCGCACTTGTTGGCGGATGCGTCCTTGACAATCAGCACGCCGTTCTTCTGGAGCTGAATGCGCGCGTCGGGCGTGAGGAAGGAATTGGCGCCTTCCACAATGGCGAGCTCGCCCTTGCCGTCGCGTTTCACATAGTGGTCCCAGTTGGAACTGTTGATCGTGGATGGACGTCCACCGCAGGGGATGAAGAAATCCGCATAGCTCTCCAGATTGCTCTGGAAGAGGCGCATGAACTCATCGCGGGTGAGGGAAATCTCGACCTTCTTGCCTTTGCGGACTTCGACCGCTCGGTGGTATTCGTCACCGTTTTTGTCGGTCTTGATTTCCGAGAAAAGCATGATTGCCCCCTCGCCCTTGAGCTTTTGGGGATTGAAGGCGTCAAGGTTCTGCTTCAGAACCAGGCTGCCAAGTTCAGCGAAGTCAATGCCCGCTGGGTCATAGATTGCCGCAGGTCCATCAGTGATGGCAGTAATGCGCATCTTGGGATAGATGGGTTTTCCCTTTTCGGTACGGAGAAGGAGCTTCATCATGTTGCCTGCGAC
>JAFTAC010000453.1 GCA_017458805.1 Victivallales bacterium
AAAGGCTTCGTTGCTTATTAGGTTGCTGTTGGAGGGTGGCGGCAGCGGATGGTCTGCGCCAGGCGGTATCGGTCCAGGCAGAATCGTTATCTCATTGCAGGGGATGACGAAGCCGTTGCCGACGATTTCCACCTTGTATTTGCCAGGCATGGCATAACGGGAGATGACGCTCTCCACATACAGCTTTTTTCGCTGGGGGACAAGGCGCACGAAGGTCGGGAGCCCCGAAAGCGGAGTCTTGCGCCCCGTCGCATCCGTGAATGTGAACGCGAGTTTCAGCTCCTTTTTGTCGAGTATGGCCTGATTGGGTGTGAAGACGAAGGAGAGCACCTGGCCAGGGGAAAGTATCGTGAGGGGCTCCTCGCACTCCAGACGGTAAACTTTAGGCGGCTGCATCTTGTGAAACTCCATATTTCCCCAGGGTGTGCAGGGCACCTTGCCGTTCACCTCAAGCTCCGCCTTGCCACCGTGGGACAGGGCGATGCCCCAGCTCTCATCCGACAGGAGGTCGATTCTCTTCTTGGTGGCGGTGACAACCTGTCCCTGCAAGAGCAATCCTCCGATACCGTCGTAGTTCATCACACGCACCTCAATGCGGTTTTTCCCGTTGCGGAGGTATTTGGTGATGTCGTAGAGCTCGACGGTGCGCCAATCCGTGTCGCTGCCTACGTTCTGCCCGTTGACAAGCAGGTCGTAGCCGTTGTCGGCGGTCATCTGGAGGAAGGCAAAATCCGCCTCTGCATCCAGCTCGAACTCACGGCTCAAATCGACGCGCGGCTCGCCAGGGTCGTTCTTCAGGAAAATCCAGTTGGCGAGCCACTGGGTGCGGATGGGATCGCTCTCTTTCTGCTCGATTGGCTTCGGTGGCGGGAGTTTGCCCTTGAAAAGCTGAGGTTCCCAGAAGGTGCATTCGCCACCCGCACTGACCCCCATGCCGAGACGCACACGCTTGCTGTTCGCTGGCACGGTGAAGCTATGCTGCAGGATGGTCTCTTCGATGTTGCCTGCAGGGCTATGGAGCATCATAAGCAGCGTTGGCTTGCCCTGTTCATCGAAGCTGTAGGCCTCGCAGAGCGAGCCATGCCGTGTGTTGCCGCTGGTCTTCACCTTGAAGGTATAGACGCCTGGCTCAAGTTTGCGGTAGTGCCTAAAAAGCACGTATCCTGCTTGCGAGGTCATATTGATGTGGAAGGCGGGCTTTCCGTCAACCGTGGTGATGTCATGCGTATAGACCGCCTCCACGTTGCGTCCTAGCTCCCAGGCGGCGTCGCCGACAGGAGGCAGTGGAACGGAGACTACTTCCCCCTGTGCAAACACCGCAAGGGAGATGACCAATGTGATGAAAAGTGGTTTTAACATGATGGGACGATGGGACGATGGGACGATGGGACGATGGGACGATGGGACGTAGGAAACAAGGAAACAGCATTATGTCACATCGTCCCATCGTCCCCTCCGTCCCTTTTTAGGTTGCACTATTCAAAATACGGTTTCAGGCCAATCCAGTTGATGACGCGGCGTCCGCCGATGTGGCCGCCAGGCTCCGTGGGTGTGGCCCAGTCGGTGAAGGTGACGGTGGCTGTCTCTGCCTTGGCGCGGAAGACGATGCGGCGGATGATCTTTTCAGGCGTGCCAGGGCGCGTGTCGCCGTTGCCGCCCCATTGTGGCGGGAAGGCGCGTGTGCAGCAGACCTCGGGGATGAGCTCCGCGTCGGATATGTCTGCGTTGAACACCACCTGGAGATGCTTGTTGGCGGGCTTGAGGTAGTCGTCATAATCGACGGTCATGAAGGAGAGGCAGTAGAGCTTGCCAGGTGTCAGCCCGACAGCCTTCTGGGAGAGGCGGTTGGGGGCCTTGGCGCTGCGTGTGAAGAGGGCGACGTTGTTGCCCACGCCAGGAACGCCTATGCGCCACTGGATTTGGCTTCCGTACGCCTTCAAGGTTTTGTGCTGGATGCCATCCTGCTCGGCTGGCTCAACAGTCCAGTGCTTGAAGCCCTCTTCGAAGTCGCCGTCCTTGAGGTGCCCTGGGTTGTATTTGAAGCCGTATTTCTTGGAGAGGGGCTCTGTGCCGCCCTCCACACAGTAGTAGCGCATGAGCTTGCCAATCCAGCGGACGAGTTCCTCGTCGGTGTGGCCGATGCTGTAGCAGCCCATGCCGTAGAGGCCGTCCATGCGCGGGTCGGTTGCGAGGATGTTGAAGAAGCGGTCGAAGAGGACTTTGATGTCAGCCTCAGGGAAGTTGTTGATGTTCCATACCTCGGGGGTTGTGTAGCCGCTCATCAGCATCATGAAGCGTTCGGCGGCGTCGGGGGTGAGCTTGCGCGCAATCTCCAGGTGCTTGGGGATGTAGGCCAGGTACTCCTCCACTTCGACCTCGTTGCGGCGAGTGCCCACATAGGTCTCCAGAAAAATCTTGCCTTCGCTTCGGGAGACGTTGGAGCCGGCGGAGAGGAGGTTCTGGAAGATAAGCGGCGTTGAGAAGAAGGCATTCGAGACGCCGCAGCACCAGAGATAGACGCG
>JAFTAC010000454.1 GCA_017458805.1 Victivallales bacterium
CCACGGAATCGTCTCTTTCCGGGCAATAAAAAGGCCGCCGGGCGGAGACGTCCGGCGGCCTGGTGTTCTTCCCGGTTGTCAGTCATTCGGGTCATCCACGTAATCGACTTCGGAGTAACCGGCGCACAAGGTGATCTGATGGGGCGTGTCTGCGGGAATCAGGTAGGTCTCCCCGGCGCGGTAAATCCGCGTCTCGCCGTTCATTGTGAAACGGCATTCGCCGCTGACGACGACCGTCCACTGCGCGGCATGGCTATGGAGGGGGAACTCCACCTCCTTGCTGGCGCTGACGAAATAGACCGTTCCCGTCGGGGTGTGGTCCACATGGACCTCGAGCCCTTCGATGCCGTAGTCGCGGACCGGGACTTTCTGGATGATGTCTGGAAACATGGTGCTTGTCCTTTGGTTACTGCTTCTGATGATTGCAATGGGATAATATAGCCCATTGGCCGAATCCTTCCAGCTGCCCAGTCGCATATTCCCCGCGAATGGCAGGATAGCTGGCGTGATATGAAAAAGGTCGCCGGGCGTCTCCGCCCGACGGCTATGGTTCTGTCTCTATTCGCCCAGGAACTCCCGGAGCTGTTCTTTCCAGAGGGCGCTGGGGCGCTACTTGCAGGCATCATCTTTCCCGAACCATATTATCTTTGCTGAACGACGATTTCAGCTGGGGGGGAAAAAAACGCCTGACATTTTGACAATTTTCAAAATGATATTATATTAACCCGCATGAATACCAATATGGAAAATAATGACCAGGTGACAAAGCCTCTTGATGTCATCGAAATCTGCAAGGCCCTCTCCAACCAGACCCGCATGAACATCCTGTCCTGGCTGAAGCATCCGAAGGAGAACTTTCCGCCGCAGGGAGGCTGCCTGGACGAGCCGGTGGACCTGAAGGGCGGTGTCTGCATGAGCAGCATCCAAGCGAAGGCAGGACTTACCCCCGCCACCGTCTCTAACTTCCTTCATACGCTCCAGCGTGCTGGACTGCTCCTGTCCGAGCGCCACGGCAAATGGACCTACTTCCGACGCAACGAGGAGACCATCCAGCGGCTTGCCGCATTCCTGGGGCACAAACTGTAGAGGCTGCCGCCCATTTCCTCCGCGGCTTTTGCGGCGTTTTTTTTGCGGCCAATATTTAGACATTCTTAAAAATGTAGGATTCTAAAAATTCAAGAGCATCAGAACAAGGAGGCATGACCATGCATTTTACCAGTGACATCAACCGGCCCCCCTTCGAGGCCAATTCCGGATTTCTCCAGGTGACCAGCGGCTGCTCCCATGCCTGTTGCGCCTTCTGCGGCTATTTCAAGGAATGCCGCTTTGCCAAATCCCCGATGGAGGAAATCGAGGCGGACATCAAGGAAATCCCGCAGGTATTCGGTGCGCCGGAGCGCATCTTCCTGCAGAGCGCGGACGGCGTTGCGGCGGACTATGCCACCCTGATGCGTGTGGCGGAGCTGCTGCACCAATATGTGCCGTCGGTCAAGTCCATCGGCGGCTATGCGCGGATCGACAACTTCCTGGACAAGACCGTCGAACAGCTCAAGGCGATGCATGAGGCAGGCTATGCCAACCCCTATATCGGTGTCGAGTCCGGCGACGACGCCATCCTCAAGCTGGCGCACAAGGGGTATGACGCGGCCACCGCCCGTGCGCAGCTGGAGAAGTTGACCGCGGCTGGCATGCCGGTCATCGCCAATTTCCTGAACGGCCTGGGTGGCGCAGGGTACAGCCTTTCCCATGCCCGGCTGACTGCGCAGCTCTACCGGGGCATCAACATATCGATGATCGAGGTCTCCTCGCTCACGCTGCTTCCGCGGACCATCCTCTGGCGGCGCCGGGAAAAAGGCGAGTTCGCGGACGCGGGCGAACACGAGCGGCTGCGGGAGATGCAGGAGTTCGTTCGCTGCCTGGAGAACAGGACGGTATTCCTTTCCGACCATGCCTCCGTTCCCTTCAGGGCTGGCGCGAAGCTGCCGGAGCAGAAGCAGGAACTCATCGACGGCATCCAGCGGCTCATCGACACCCTGCCCGAAGAGCGGCTCCGCCAGCATCGCCAGGAAGCGGTCAACTACTTTTAGAGGAGGACATCATGGATTACAACGGAACCATCTACCGCCCGCCCATCGAGGCGGACACCTTCCTGCTCCCTGTGACGGAGGGCTGCACCCACAACTCCTGCACCTTCTGCAATATGTACCGCGACGTGCCTTTCCGCATGGTCCCCATGACGGACCTGGAGGACTTCCTCAAGGAAGTGCAGCATGCCTACGGCCATCACTGCGACGGCATCCGTCGCGTCTATCTGGTGGGCGCCGACCCGTTCGCCCTCTCCGCCGCCAGGCTGCTTGAACGCATCGCGCTGGCCCGCAAATACCTCCGCAATGCCGAGACCTTCACCATGTACGCCAGGACGGACAACATCGCCCCGAAAAGCGACGGCGACCTGAAGGCACTGAGGCAGGCCGGGGTGGACGACTTGTACATCGGCGTGGAGTGCGGGCTGGACGATGTGCTGGGAAAACTGAACAAGGGCTACACGGCGGAGGAAACCCTGGCGCAGTGCCGTCGGCTGAACGCCGTCGGCATCCGCCATTGCGACCTGCTGATGCTCGGCACGGCGGGCAGGGGGCGCGGCCTGGAGTGCGCGCAGGCCACTGCGGCGTTGGAAAACCAGGCGGCGCCCGCCAAAATCCTGGTCAACACGATGTCCGCCTTCGCGGGAACGCCATTGGACCAGGACATACGGGAAGGCAGATTCATTCCCGCCGGGGAGAAGGAAAACTTGGCCGAGGAGAAGGCGTTGCTGGAGGCGCTGGATTTGCCGGGACTCTACTTCTGGGCTGTGCATCCGCTGGACACCGTGCGGGTTGACGGCTATCTGCCGCAGGACCGCAAAAAGATGGCTGATGCCCTGGAGCACGCCCTCGCCACCATCGACGAAAGCCGCATCAGCCGAATCTCCCTGGAGGGCACGCTATGAAACACCTCTTCGACGCAACGGAACTCCATGGGCTGAAACTGAAGAACCGCCTTTGGCGTTCCGCCACCTGGGAAGCGCTTGCCGCCCCGTCCGGACATTTCGATGAGCGCATCTTCGGCATCTATGATGCCCTGGCGGCGGGCGGCGTGGGCGCAATCGTCTCGGGCTTCACCTCCGTCTCGGACGAGGATGTCTATTTCGGGCAGGCTCGGCTCTCCAACGACTCTCTGATTGCCGAGCATAAGCGTCTGACGAAGGGCGTCCATGCGCATGGCACGCCCTTTGTCGCGCAGGTCGCCCTGAACGAGGGGCCGCGCAATCCTGGCGATGCGCTGCCACTGTTTGCGGCGGCGGCCAGACGCGCCGCGTTGGCCGGCTATGACGGCGTGCAGATCCACGCCGCCCACGGCTTCTACTTGAGCCGCGTCGTGGCGTCCTCTGGCAATCCAGCCGCCTTCTTCTGCCGACTTGCGGACGCGATGCGCGAGGCCGCTCCAGCACTCCACCTGACGATGAAGATGGATTGCGACGACCTGCCGATGCAAATCAGCCTGGAGGTCTTCACGGAGGTCGCCGCGCATTTGGACTCCATCGAGGTCAGCGGCAACGGGACCTCCGTGCCGGGCATCCGCACTGGACGCGACGAAGGATATTTCGCGCCGTTCGCCGCCGCCTTGGCGGAGCGGACGAAAACGCCCGTCGTCCTGGTCGGCGGCCATCGCAGCGTGGAGTGCATGAAAAGGCTGCTGAATACCACGAACATTAGCTTCCTTTCGCTATCGCGTCCTCTCATTCGCGAACCGGACCTCCCGAACCGCTGGTTAGGCGGCGACACGACGCCCGCAAAATGCGTCTCATGCAACTCATGCTACCGCACGCCGGCACACGGGTGCATCTTCAACCTGCATACCCGTGGATGATGGCCGAATGAAATGAAAATACTCAGTCTCATAACTTGTCATGCAGAATATCTGCAAACTACGAAATACATTCTCGTAGTTTGATTGTACGACAAAAACGCTTATAGTAAATGGCAGATAGAGCAGAGACACGAGGTCTGTGCAGTGGCTGTCGGCATGATGTGGTCACCTGGAAAAAGAGGTGCCATTTGGGAGAGAAAAAGGTACCATTAGGTGCCATTTTCGGAGCCTTGGTTCTTTTGTTCAAAGAGTGCTAAATAGTGCTTTTTTGGAGCAGGAATTACGATGGTTTCCAGGCGTTCTGGAAACGCCGATATTGGAGTAAGATTATGGATTTTGACGTATTGCTGGAACGTTTTGGAAATGACACGGGACTGGGGAAGCTGGCTTTGGATGAGGCTGGGACCTGTTCCTTTCTGGTGGATGAGATGAAGGTTTCCCTTATGCACATCCCCGAGGGAGGGCATCTGCTTTGCTTTGCCGAAGTTGGGGCGATTTCGGCGGAGGTGGGGTCTGCGTTTCTTCTGGCTGCGCTTAAGGCGAATTACCTCTTCAGAGGGACAGGCGGCGCAACGCTTTCGGTCTCGCCTGATGCCTCTATGCTATTCCTCAACCAGTCACTGTTGCTGGAAAGCCTCTCATATAATGATTTCGTGCAGGTTCTTAGTGACTTTGTGGCTACACTCGCCGAATGGAAAAAGCTGCTTGCAGACTATTCTCCTGCATCGTCTGGAGACGCATCAAAGGGGGAAATGCCACAATCATCACAGTTTGGATTTCTAAATATCTGATACAGAAGGAAAATTAAAAACTATCATCGAAATGCGCTAATTTAGAAAATTACCTCACTTGAAGTAACCTTTTGCTTGTCAGTGCATATTCATTCACAAGGAGATTTTCCGAACACACACCGCGAACCATGGAGGTTCAACGAATATGCCAATTTCCATAAATGATTTTCAGAACACCTTGGATTCAAGCAAGATTCAGGGTTTTGTCAAGCTCTCGGGCGATGGAGCCGTCAAATCCTATGGCGGTGGATTTTTCGCCAGGCACTTCGGCCTCTATTCAAAACCGACTGCGGAGGAGAACAATGCCGTGCGGCGTGCGTTCTACGAGAGTGTTATGGACACTTACAACTGCCGCGGCGAACTTCTTGCCTTTCTCCGTCAGGAGCTCGGCATTGACGAGAATGAGGCGAGCACTAGCGACCAGCAGCTAAGTGTCCGCCAGGCGAAGGATATTCTCCAGCATGTCAAGGCTGTTGTGGAGGAACATACCGCGAATGTCGAGGAACGCCAGAGTCTGCTGGAGGATTTGGCGAAGCGAGGCTTCCTCGTCGGCGCGGTCCGCCAGCACATTGTCAACAGCCTGGCTATTGAGAACCAGGATGTTGCTGAGACGAAGCTGCATAATGACGAGGCGGCGGAAATCCGCCATTATGCGATGGATGCGACGACGAACCGCATGGTACGCCATAATCTCTTCGAGCAACTTCAGACGGATGGACTCTGCCAGGGCGAGATTGGCACACAGGTGCGCGCGATGCTCCGTCTTGATGACGAGGAGGCCGTACTTGAACAACTGACACTCCAGGACCGCAAGGCCATCACCGATTTTGCCAGGGAGAGTTCAGAGCGTGTCCACGCGGAGCGCATCGCAACGCACAAATTGCCATCGTTGGAGGCTATAGAAAAGTTTGTCTCCCCCGACAAACTAGAGTTCTGCAAGGCGGTTCTATCGAATCCGGGTGCTTCCGAGCAGGAAATCAGTGAAGTTGCCAGGAACATCAACTCCGCCACAATTGCCGGGGAGCACGGCAACTGGGCGAATGAGGTCAAGGGAGCCCTTGCGCAGCTTTCCACCGACATTGGGGTGGATTGCTCTTCGCTTCAGGAGAAGGTGCTTCAGGCGTTTGAGAAGCAGATGCAGGACAGATTTGCCACCCAGGGGACAACGGTTGACAAAGAGCAGATTCGCCGTGCCTTCTCCAACGCACTGAATCAGATGATCAATGACAGGAAGGCGCTTGTGGCTGGCATCGCCGCAGCCCCGAATCTGCCTGCCGAGGTTGCGGAGTCTCTCCGCAAGGCGGCTGTCACGCTGCCCGAGTTCTGCAAGCCAGCGCAGTTGCAGGCGCTTCTCAAAAGCGTGGAATCCCTTCAAGTGTTTCTGCGGTTGGCAACCGCTGACTCCGTTACGGAAGCACAGTACCTCGATGCTTTTGACGCGATGGCTGCCAGCATGAACCAGTGGGCCGCTGAATATGCCGCCAATATCACGGAGGGTCTTGCGGACGCCAAGGGCGACCAGTTCAGTAAGCTGCTTTGCGAGATGGGCCGACTTGCCGTTGAAGCCGAGAATGGGCAGCCTCTTGCTGAAAGGGGCGCCAACCTCAAGGCGATGATGACTCGGCAGATTCAGCAGGACAAGCTGGTTCTTGACATGGTTGCCAAGGGCGAAGGGGATTACCGCGCTGGCAAAGCGGCAATCAGCGCCGTGAATAAGGAGATTGCGCAGATTTGCGAGATCGCGAAGCACTGTGGGCTTGAAATCGAATTGCCAGAAGAAAAGCTGGAAACGCTGACGCCGGAGTTTGACAAGCACCTTGAACGCCTTGACATCTCACGTGCCACCAAGAACATAACTGATGGCAATCATTTCGACATTACCCTGCGCAGTGCATTCAAGGAGGCTTTTCTTGACAGTTTCAAGTCAAGCCTTGCCCGCTCAGACGAGACTGGCAAATACCCAGATGTTGCGCGTGCCTTCTCGCAAGGCTTTCTTGATTACTTCCGTGTGGGTACGGGGCTTATAGTCGGGGATACTGTTATCACTCGTGTCAATGAAAGTACCCTTGATTCGGAGAGGCCAGCCCGTAAGCAGGAGATGGTTGGCAAGCTGGAGCGGTTCTTCGGAGAGGACCAGGTCAATGGGCAGCGCGCCTTGCGCATCATCGGCGATATCGTACACCAGGGATTCATGGCGAGCCTCCTGGGGAGCATAGGTGTTTCAAAGGAACCTTTTGACATCATGCTCAGTGAAGACAGTAATCACGAGATGGATTTCTCCGTGCAACGCGACAAGGACGGAAACTATAATAAAAGTATATAATACCCCTCATTTTCACTCGGTGTCAAATCTCTAATAGCTAATAGCTAATTCAACCACAAGGAGTTACCCATGCCAGTTCCCAATGCAGGCAAACCCGCCCTCAAGGAAAACCTTGCGGACATCCCGCTCATCATCAGCCGCTATTATACAACCATCCCCAATGCAGAGGCCGCCCCTGTCGTCTTCGGCACATCGGGCCACCGTGGCAGCTCCCTGAAGGGCAGCTTCACGGAAAGCCACATCAAGGCCATCGTGCAGGCCATCTGCGATTTGCGCAAGGAGTTCGGCGCCTCTGGCCCGCTCTTCCTAGGCATGGACACCCACGCCCTCTCTACGCCAGCCCACGAGACAGCCATCAGCGTGCTTGCCGCCAACGGCGTGCAGACCTTTATCGCAAAGGCTCCAGGCTTCACGCCGACCCCCGTCATCTCGCGCACCATCATCCGCTACAACGAGGCGGCTCCAGCTGAACTTGCCGACGGCATCGTCATCACCCCATCCCACAATCCCCCCGAGGATGGCGGCATCAAATACAACGCAACCCACGGCGGCCCCTCCGGCGAGGATATGACCAAGCGCATCGCCGCCCTAGCGAACGACTACCTGAAAGCAGGCTGCAAGGACGTCAAGTGCCTCCCGCTTCAGGATGCCCGCAAGAGCCCCTGCATCCAGGAGTACGACTATGCCACCGCCTACATCAAGGATCTGGCCGACATCATCGATTTCGACGCCATCCGCAAGGCAAACCTCAAGCTCGGGGCCGACGCCCTCGGCGGCGCGGGCTTCGCGTACTGGAAGCAAATCGCTGACACTTACGGGCTTGACATCACCGTGATGCACGGCTACCACGACCCGACATTCGGCTTCATGTGCATCGACCACGACGGCAAGATTCGCATGGACTGCTCGTCACCATACGCCATGGCGGGCCTCGTCGCCATGAAAGACGACTTCGACCTCGGCTTCGCCAACGACCCAGACTTCGACCGCCACGGCATCGTCTGCCCCAAATACGGCCTGATGAACCCGAACCACTACCTCGCCGTCGCCATCAACTACCTCTTCCAGACGCGAACAAAATGGCCGGCCACCACAGGCATCGGCAAGACACTCGTCAGCAGCATGATGATCGACCGCGTCGCCGCTGACCTTGGACGCA
Organism: Victivallales bacterium; assembly: GCA_017458805.1. Lineage (GTDB taxonomy): Bacteria > Verrucomicrobiota > Lentisphaeria > Oligosphaerales > Oligosphaeraceae > RGIG3456. Next base: position 8,183 of record JAFTAC010000454.1, read on the forward strand.
AGCTCGTCGAGGTGCCCGTCGGCTTCAAGTGGTTCGTCCCTGGCCTCACCGACGGCTCCATCGGCTTCGGTGGCGAGGAGAGTGCGGGCGCCAGCTTCCTCACGCTCGAAGGGAAGGTCTGGACCACCGACAAGGACGGCATCATCCTTGCCCTGCTTGCTGCTGAAATCACCGCCACAACAGGCAAGACACCTGCGCAGCACTACGCAGACCTGGAGGCGAAGTTCGGACACTCCTTCTACTCGCGCCGCGACACGAAGGCCACGCCTGCCCAGAAGGCCGCTGTTGCCGCCCTGAATCCCGCCAGCGTGACGCTCACCGCCCTTGGCGGCGACGCCATCACCGCCATCGCCACCCGCGCCCCTGGCAACAACGCCCCCATCGGCGGCGTGAAGCTCGCCTGCAAGGACAGCTGGGCCGCTGTCCGCCCCTCTGGCACCGAGGACATCTGCAAGGTCTATGCCGAATCCTTCATCTCCCAGGAGCATCTCACCCAAGTCCTCGACGACGCCGCACAGCTGCTCCAGGGCTAGTAGCGTTTCTACACACTCCTGTTTTTTCCCTGGTGCTTCGGCGCCAGGGAAAGGCGTCCCTTTACAACAGGGGAACCATATAGAGCGGAAGGCATTGTATTCCTTCCTTCTCCATATAATCGCCGCTGTGAATCAAAAGAGGCCTATCGATTTGTTGCGTAAACTTTTTGCGGAACTTCTCAAGCGAGGTGAAAGTGTACTTTTTGCTGGACTTCACCTCGATGGGAGTGATATTTCGTCCTCTGGTGATGGCTTTTTTCTCAATGAGGAAGTCAATCTCCATTCTGTCAGCGGCATTGTCTCTGCTGCTGTTTGAGTAGAAATATAGTTTATGTCCAGAGGAAGCCAGCATTTGGGCAACAACATTCTCTATCAACATCCCCTCATTGAACTCCAGTACCCCAAACAGCAGCTTCTTATAGATTTCCTCGTTAACAATTGCATTTTCATCGAAGGCATGACTGACCAGAAGCCCCGTATCCCCCATATAGCATTTCATCGTGCTATGCTCCATATTCATTCGCAAGCCAATCCCAGGCTCGCATGATGCATAGCAATTATTGACTATCATGGCATCGTCCAACCAGAAAATAGCATCCTCATAGTCCCTAAACCGTGCCTGCTTGTTGATAGAGGATAAGCGAAAACTCTTTTCGTGGCGTTGCAACTGCGAGGGAATCGTGTCAAAAACCGCCTCGACTTTTCTTTCATATCCTTTTGCGTGTTTGATGATGTCCCCACGGTAAAGCTCCAGAATGTCTCGTTTTACCCTGTCAACATGAAGAAAACTTTTAGTGGATACATACTCATTGACAGCCTGCGGCATGCCTCCAACAAGCAGATATTGGCGTAAATAATCCATCGCCATTCTATGCATGCCTGCTCCCAGAGAATGATGCTTCTGATGGCAATCAACTATGAACGGCATCAGCATTTCATTTCCTAAAGCCCATAAATATTCTTCAAAATCCAGAGGATACATCTTGATATGACGTTCTTCGGATGGAATCACGATATCCGCCACATTGGCCTTGATGGACAAAAGAGAGCCTGTTTCAATATAGTGGTATCTTCCATCGGCTACAAGGTATTTGATGGCGGCACGGGCACGCGGACACAGCTGAACCTCGTCAAACACAATAAGGGTTTTCCCTGGATACAGAGGAGTATTGTACAAGGCACTTAAATAGGCGAACAGAGTATCAAGGTTATTCAACAGCCTGTCAAAGGCCTCCTTGACTTCTGCCGAGGCCTGGTTGAAGTCAATCAATAGGCAACTATCGTATTCCTTTTCGGCAAACTCCTTGACAATATAGCTTTTTCCAACTCGCCTCGCACCCTCAAGCAACAGCGCAGTCTTGTCCGCATCATTCTCTTTCCAGTTCAATAGCTGCTCGTATATCTTTCGCCTCATGGTTGTTCCCCTGATATTCGTGATTGTTTTACCGTCTATCTCTATACAATACCACGATTTCAAGAGATTTCAAATCACATTATTGCACGTTTTCAAGAGATTTTTATTTCAAGAAATACACGATTTCAAGAGATTTTGTTTTCAGAATGCTATATTCGCCAAGAAGGTCGTTTAGCGTAGGCCGCGAAGCGGCCAGCACAGGTCGTGCGCAACAATCGTAGCCCCATGCAAGCGCCCGTTAGGGCGCAACAAAAACTGCCATAACCTACTCTGATGTGGAACTGAGCGTAAATCAATTAAGCACAATGAATTGAGGTTTTTCTGGACGGAAACAACTGCAGAGCATTTGGTTCTTCAAGGGAGTCTTTGAATCCTCAAAATCAACGGTCCAAACATCACGGAAGATTCCATCGCAGATGAAGCTATGGATTTCAAGTGTGTGCGGATTCTTCCAGATTGCATACGCGGCAACGGGGTGTGGCAAGGCATCGGTAAGCTGAAACGTGGAATAATCAAAGTGCCCAAATCCCGCACGCAGTTGTTCAGAGCCCCGACTTGTCTGGAATGTCAACGCACAATCCTTTTCGCTGAAGAAGATATCGCACTGCCTGATGCCCGCAGGATTGTCCTGAAAGCGGAAGGTTGCGGGCGCATGCCACGTCGATGCAGAGGGTTCTGGCGTGGGAATAGCCATCTTCTGAAGATACTCAAGCAGTTCCCGATGCGCTTCGGGAGCTTCTGGCAAGGGCGCATCGTGGACATACGGCAGCAGCTTCTCCCATAAAACATCCAGTTCCGCCTGCATATTGCCCACGCAGGAGGTCACGGCGATGGCGATATCCTGCTCTTCCAAGACAATGGCATACTGTCCAGAAGCACCATCGCCGCGGTAGCCATGCCTGGATCGCCAGAATTGGTAGCCATAGCCCTGCTTCCAGTCAGGGGCCTCGTTCATGGAGTTGTCGGCATGCTTTCGGGTTGCCTCGGCCAAATAATCCTCTGGCAGGATTTGCCGCCCCTCCCATTTGCCATGCTGAAGCAGAAGCTGCGCAAACTTGGCGATGTCATCGGTGGTCATGTAAAGCCCCCAGCCCCCTAGATTGATTCCCTTGGGGCAGCATTCCCAAATGCCTGGCGTCATCTGCAGCGGTTCAAACAGACGGGGGCCAAGATATTCACGGAGATTTTCTCCCGTCACCTTCTTGATGACGGCCGCCAGCATGTAGCTGGCTCCTGAATTGTAGGTAAAGCGGGTGCCTGGTTCCGTGTCAAGCCGCGAAGAAAGAAAGGCCTTGACATAATCATCCGTGCCGAACATGAATCGTGTCGTACAGGCCAGGTGCCCTGAACGCATGGTCAAAAGGTCGTCAAGCGTAACCTTGTTCATTCGGGAATCGACAATGCAGCCGCTATATTCGGGGAAAAAGGAGACCAGCTTGTCCTGAACGTTCAGCAGACCTTCTGCCTGCGCCAATCCTATGCCACAGGAGGTGAAGCTCTTGCTCAAAGAAAAAAGCTGGTGTGGAGTTTCCCTGCAATAAGGCGCAACCCATCCCTCAAGGCAACAGCGTCCATGGCGCAAGATGCATATACTGTTAAGATATTGCAATTTGCAAAGCTCTTTCATGACATCCAGCAAGACTTTGGAGCTTATGCCAACGGATTCAGGAGTAGTATGCAATAGTGTTGTCATCTGTTTTGTGATTGAAGTGGTCTTTTTACTAATGAGGAATGGTGTGTGCACATCAAGCACACCCGGGAGCTTTGCAATCAATTAATATACACATCATTTGGCGTTTTGCAGCCAGATGACCGATGAACTTCTCAAAAAAAAGCACCCCCAATGTATTCAGATAATGGGCACAGTGGCTGAGGTTACGGCACAATCGTCCTACTGGAATACTCCACAACTATTTTGGCCGACGGCGACTGGCAAAACTTAATTGCTCTATTATTTTATTAATAGTCAAAAGCCATCCCTTAAAATATGGAAAAATAACCATGAAACTTTGTGCCATTCAACCACCCTACGCCCACACGCCTGACCAGGCGGAGGCCTCCGTTAATTTCATCATCAAGGCACTTGAGCAGTGCGACGAAAGCTGCGACTTGATACTCACGCCTGAGTACAGCAACGCCCCCTCTGGCTTTACGGAAGAGGCGTTCCGCCCCTTCGTCCGCAAGCACACCCCCAGGCTCATTGAGGCCGCCCGCCAGGCGGCAAAACGCTGCAAGGCCATCGTCGCGCTTAGCCATGCCGGCGAAGTGTCGGATGGCGTATTCCAAAACCTGACGCGCATCTATAATACGCAGGGCGAACCGGTCGGCGACTACCGCAAGCAGCACCTGACGGCTGGCGAAGTGAACAAGCTCAAGATGGACAGCAGCTACACGCGCTCCTTCGCACAGCCCTCCATCGTGGAGGTCGATGGCCTGCGGCTCGGCTTCCTCATCTGCTACGACACCTATTTCACGGAGTACATCGCCCACCTTGCTTCCCTGCATCCAGACATCGTGCTGGTCTCCTCCTTCCAGCGTGGCGAACGGCAGGACATTCTGCGCCTGCAAGGCCAGATGATTGCCTTCAACTGCAACAGCTTCGTCCTGCGCGCCTCACTCTCCATGGGAGCCGATGCGGAATGCGGCGGCACCTCCCTTGCCGCCTCGCCAGACGGCAAGCTCATCGGCGAATTCGGCAGCCGCACTGGCGTCTTCACCTGCGAAATCGATGACCCGCACTGGAAATACATGCGCAGCAACACATTCGGCGGTGCGCCAATCGCCAACGACCGTTTCATCGAGCAGGGGCGCGCCCCGTGGAGCTACCGTCCATGCGGCAGCATGACCATCCCAGGTGACCGCGACTACCCCTACCCGCGCATCTGCGCCCACCGTGGCTTCAGCACCCTCGCACCTGAAAACACCATGCCCGCCTTTGGCGCAGCCATCGCCTTGGGTGCGCCTGAAATCGAGCTGGATGTGCGCTTCACGAAGGACGGTGTGCCTGTCAGCGTCCACGACCGCAAGCTGGAGCGCATCTCCAACGGGACGGGCTTCGTCGATGAAAAGACATTCGATGAACTGTGCCAGCTGGACTTCAGCGGGAAATACGCCGAGAGGCTCTCGCCACTGCCAGTCCTGCCCCTGGAGGAAGTGCTGGCGAAGTTCGCCCGCCAGGTCATCATCAACATGCACATCAAGGGAGACATCGAGGACGGACACCCCAATGGCCTCTACCCTCTGGACAAGTTCCGCAAAATCCTCGCCCTCATCGACAAGTACGACATGCGCCAGCACGTCTATTTCATGAGCAGCGCCGACGTGCTGAAGGTCGCCCTGCAGGAGGCGCCCGACATCCCGCGCTGCATGGGGGCCGCCCCCGACGGCTGGACCATCGTGGAACGCGCCATCGAGTGCAAATGCTCCAAAGTCCAGCTCTTCAAGCCATACTTCAACCAGGAGATGATCGACAAAGCCCACCAGAACGGCATCCACTGCAACGTCTTCTGGAGCGACGACCCACAGGAGGCACGAAATTCCCAGTTCCTTGATGCTGTCTATCTCTGCATTGCTCGCTCCCATCGTGTTCCGCATCACCTGTGCCAGCTTCGCTTGCGCCTCCGCATCGGCCTTGCTCGCATCGG
>JAFTAC010000455.1 GCA_017458805.1 Victivallales bacterium
AGAGAATCCTGCATTGGAAAAAACAAGGGCTGTTGCAAAACATCCCAGAGGAAGAAGCGCTTCCTCTAGCAGGCGGGGCATAGTACAGCCCTTGCGTTAATGGGTACGCGTTGCGCACCCCAGGAGTTTTGCAACAGTCCCAGGTGGTTAGCTACTTATTTCTCGAAGGCTGCGTCAAATGCGACATTTGACGGCGCAAAGTCGATGGTGCGGACAAAGCTGCATGCGTCCTGTGCGCCGTATTCGCGGTCCATGCCGCTGTCTTCCCATTCAACGGAGAGCGGGCCCGTGTAGCCAGCGCGGTTGAGCTCGCGGATGATCTCCTCGAAATCAACGCCGCCATGGCCTGGGCTGCGGAAGTCCCAGCCTCTGTTGGGCTGGCCGAAGTTGATGTGGGAGGCAAGGATGCCCGTGCGCCCGTCGAGCGTGACCTGTGCGTCCTTGATGTGGACGTGGTAGATGCGGTCTGGGAACTCGCGGATGAACATGGCGGGGTCGAGACCTTGCCAGAGCAGATGGCTCGGGTCAAAGTTGAAGCCGAAGGTCTCGCGGTAGTCGAGGGCTTCGAGGAGGCGTTTGGCGGTGAAGAGGTCGAATGCGATTTCCGTGGGATGGACTTCAAGGGCGAACTTGACGCCGCACTTGTCGAACTCATCCAAAATGGGGTTCCACATCTTCGCAACGTACTTGAAGCCGTCGGCGATGGCCTGGTCGCTCACAGGCGGGAAGCTGTAGAGCTTGTGCCAGATTGGGGAGCCAGTGAAACCATTGACGACCTTGATGCCCATGTTCTTGGCGGCTTTGGCGGCGGCCTTCATGGAGGAGACGGCCCACGCGCGTTTCTTCTCTGCGCTGCCATTGCAATCCTTGGGGAGGCTGCCGAAGTTGTCGGAACGCTCGTCGTCATTGGGGTCGCAGACCATCTGGCCAGCCAGGTGGTTGCTGATGGCCCAGCACTTCAGACCGTTTTTCGCCAGAAGGTCGATCTTCTTTTTGCAGTAGGCCTTGGATTTAGCGGCCTCGAAGACGTCGAAGTGGTCGCCCCAGCAGGCAAGTTCAAGGCCGTCATAGCCGAAGGACTTGATTTTGGGTGCCAACTCCGCAAGAGGCAAATCTGCCCACTGGCCAGTGAAAATCGTTACGGGACGTGCCATTGCAATTCTCCTTTTTTTGAGTGATTGGAATTATCTTGGGCAGTGGAGTGGCTCCACTGTGATTTCGATTAGACGTTCTTTCCGACGGCGGGAGCCTGGGGCAGGTCGAAGATGTTGAACTCCTCGATCATCTTGCCAAGACCGTAGATGACGGAACGGGTGGGGGTCTCCGCCTTGCTGACTGGGATGCCGAAGCGCTTGCGAAGCAGCACGTCCAGTCCAGGAAGCTGCGAGCTGCCGCCCGTGATAGTCATGCCGCTCATCGTCAGATTGCCTGCGATGGAGGGGCGGCACGCCTGAAGCGTCTTCGCGATGCCGTCGATGATTTTCTCCAGAGGCTCCATAAGGGCCTGGCGGATGTTTTCGCTGTTGACATCGACGGAGCCAGGCAACACCCTGCCATTCGGGTTGTACAAGGAACCCGTGACAGTCATGTTCTTCTCGCTCTGGTGGTTCAGCTCCTTGAAGGGGACGGCGCTGCCTATCTCAATCTTGATGCGCTCGGAGGCCAGTTCACCGATGGTCATGTTGTGGTGCTCCTTCATATAGCGCACGATGGCGTCGTCAAAGGCGTCACCCGCATAGTTGACGCTGTTGCAGTGGACGATGCTGCCCAATGCGACAATGGCGATTTCCGTTGTGCAGCCGCCGATCTCGACAATCATGCACCCTTCAGGGTTCTTGACTGGGAGGCCCGCGCCAATGGCGGCTGCCAGCGGCTCCTCCACCAGGCGGACTGTGCGCGCACCGATGTTCTTGAAGGTGTCATGGACAGCACCGCGCACGAGCGACGGAATGCCTGACGGAACAGCCACCATCACGCGCGGCTTCATCAGGCAGAATGGGCTGGAAACCTTCTCCAGGAAGGCGCGTACCATCTCGCCCGTGATTTTAGAGTCATCCAATGCACCGTTTCTCATGGGGCGGATGACTGCCAGGCTGCCTGTGCCGACACCTAGCATCGCCTTGGCTTCGTCGCCGACGGCGATGACCTCGTGCGTGACGGGGTTTGTAGTGATGACCGTTGGCTCATCCAGTTTGATGCCGCTGCCGCGCACATAAATCAGGGTGTTCATCGTGCCGAGGTCTATGGCCACGTCATTATGGAAGACACGAGAGCCGAAGTCCTTAATAGACTTGAAGATTCCCTTTGATGTGCTCATTTTGTCATCTGCCTTCTTCTCTTTTCGTTGCATTGCTGGTTCTCCCTCTTTTCCCTGGAGATAATCGTTTTTTTGTTTTTACCCTATCATATAAATTAATGCATTTTGCACATTAGGCAAATCGCAATTAATGTTTTTTTCGATAATTTGTGCGAGGCGAACGCCGCGCATTTGG
>JAFTAC010000456.1 GCA_017458805.1 Victivallales bacterium
AGCCCCCTGAACAAGGACTACACCAACGCCAACACCCCGTGGAAAAACGGCAAGGGCGACCTTGTGAAGGATGTGCGGGACGCCGCACTAGTGGCGGGCATCGAGTTCGGCGCGTACCTCTCGCCATGGGATCGCCATCAGGCGAGCTACGCCACCCCCGCCTACGTCAATTACTACCACGCCCAGTGGGACGAACTCATGACCCACTACGGCCCCATTACGGAAATCTGGCTGGACGGCGCCAACGGCGGTGACGGCTGGTACGGCGGAAACCCAGGCAAGCGCAAGCTCCCATGCACCGCATGGGACTACTACCAGATGCCACGCCTGCTGGACACCCTGCACCACCGCTACCCCGAGGCCATCAACTTCGGCGGTGCCACAGCCTATTCGATGATGTGGCCTGGCAATGAGAAGGGTTTCGTGCCCAACGAATACCCATACGGCAACGAGACGATGTACTGGCCGCCCGAATGCGATACGCCACTGCGCCACAAGTGGTTCTGGCACAAAGACGACAAGCCGAAGAGCCTGAAGGAGCTTGTGGATTGCTATTTCAGCTCCGTCGGACGCGGCGGCATCCTCAACCTCGGACTTGCCCCCACCACCGATGGCCTGCTGGACGAGCAGGATGTCGCACGCCTCGCGGAGTTCGGCGCCTTCGTCCGCGCCTTCAATGCCTCCAATGTTGCGCAAGGCCTGCCCTGGCAGCAGAGCGAGACGGCAGAAGGCACGGAATACACCTTGCGCCTCCCCGCGCCCACCCCCTTCAACACGCTTGACTTCCGTGAAGAGCTGTCGCAGGGGATGCGCATACGCAGCTGGAAGCTGCTGGCCGATGGCGCTGAAGTCGCCTCTGGCACGCTTGCAGGCTTCCGCCGCATCGCCCGCTTCGATACCATCGCACCACGCGAAGTGAAGCTGGTGGTTGCCTGTCCTGTGCGCTGCGCTTCAGCGCAGTGGAAAGCCCCCGTGCGTCAAATCGCTCTTCGAAACAGCCCCCAGTGCTGAAGCGCTGGGCACAGAACAAGTCCCCTAGCTAGTTATGTGCGCAGGGCAACAGGTCCTGCGAAAAGATACCCTAAGGAAGCACCATGAAAACCAACACATTAAAAGCCACAGTCGCATTATTCACTCTCTTCGTTTTCCTTGCCCCGTTCTCCCCGTGTAGGGCAGCGGAGGTCCATCCCCACGTCATCCCATGGCTCTACAAGGCCCCTGTCTGCGACGGCAACCTTGATGAGGGCGAGTATGACCATGCCTGGAAAAAACAGCTTCTGCGCATGGACGGCAAGCCTGTTGAGGCGAAGACCGAGGTGATGGTGGGCTACAACCGCGAACGGCTCTTCATCGCATTCCGCTGCCAGGAGCCGCACCCCGAGCAGATGATGCGCAACTGGAGTACCTCCGAAGAACGCGACAATGAAATCTGGCGCGATGACTGCGTGGAGGCCATCTTCGAGTTGCGCAACTCCAACAGGAAGCCCTATCTCTTCCACAT
>JAFTAC010000048.1 GCA_017458805.1 Victivallales bacterium
CTTCCACTAACCACTAACCACTAACCACTAACCACTAACCACTAACCACTAACCACTAACCACTAACCACTAACCACTAACCACTAACCACTTAGTACACTTCGATCTCCGTGATCCACATGAGGTTGGGGCGGGTGCGGGAGCCACCGCCAGGCAGCTGCAGGATGCGGTAGGCCTTGGCAGGGGTCGGTATGGCCACATTGACCACATCCGCCTTGTTGTCGCGTATCTGCTGGATGGTTTTCCAGCCGCCCTCATTTCCAAGAGCCTGCACATCGAAGTTGCGGGAGATGTATTCGCTGCCCTCCTCCTTGTGCCAGTAGATGACGAGCTTCTTGCCAATGAGACGATTGAAAGTCAGGGAGGCCCAATGCTCCTTGGGGCTTTCGTCCGAGGCCCACGCCTTCTGCTGCCAGGGCGTGTTCTCGTCACCATAGATGATGCCGTCGTTCAGCGCCTTCTCGCTGTAGCCGCCAAAGGAGCTATCGACACGTGGCACTGCCTCCGCTGCAAGCTGGCCCATTCGATAGGTGTAGGTCGCGGCAGATTTGTACGCCTCGTTCTCCACAGAGACCAACAGCTGGTAGTTCCCGTTCTCGACCGCAGGCTTGTCCAGTTCGACGAAGGTCCTTGTGCTGCCCTGCACCCGCACCTTCTTCTCCTGCGACATGCCATTCTTCCAGCCGAAGCGCACCGTCGCCATGATGGGGATGTTCAAGCGGCTGTCGATGAGAATGTTAGCACGGACCTTCCCGCTCTGCTGCGTCTCCACATTAAGCACGCTGACGCTGATGGGTGAACTCAGGACCTTCGCCTCGGCGTGCGCCCCGAGGCAGGAGGCCTCCACCGTCACATCGTCCCGCTGCATGTCAAAGGCAAAGCTGTACTCCTCCTGCTTGCCAGCAGGGATGACAGCCTTCCCGATAGGCAACACCTTCGCGTTTCCAATGCGCAACATCACCTTTTCGGCTGGGATGTCAAAGCCGAACTTGTTCGCCACAATGAGCTTGCCCGAAAGCTTCGCCCCGAAGTCCGCCGCACTAGGCACTTTGATTTCAAACGTTGCGGGCGGCTGCGCCAGACCAGCGGTCACAAACAGGTTGTGGATCTCCTCCATGTCGCGGTACTCGCGCGTGTAGGGCATTGCAAAAAGCGCTCCGCGCAAGCTCTTCAGCACCTCTGCCAGCGTTTCAGGCTTCCCAATTGGGTTCTTCGACAGCTCCGCCTTCATGGTGTCATAGAGCTTGTCGCACTCTTTCAGGAACGCCTCTTCAGGCACAAAGCCCTCGAAGCTCGGGTCGGTGGCAATGTTCTCGCCATCGACAATGTACTCCACATCATCGACATAGACCTTGCCCTTCGCCTTGTATGAGATATCAAAGAAAACCCCGCCGAAGTTGTTCTGGGTCTTCAAAGTGATGCTGCCGTACTGCCAGTCATACGTTCCCTTCGGGAAGACAATCCGCTGCGGGGGGACAAAGCGCGATGGACTGTTGTGCTCCGTCGCCCTCACCACGCAGACGAGTGGTTCCTGCAACTCCTCCGCCTTCACCCACAATCCAATCTTGATTTCCTTGGGCGCCCCCATGGGATAGAAGCTCTTCTGCGAAAGCACCAGAGAGGGGCAGCTTGCAACACACTGCTTCCCTGTGTGTCCGCCCGTGCGAACCAGCTTATAGTAGCCCTTCCAGGCATCCAGACGCTCGCCACGCGCACTCTCGAACTTGCGCGTGACCGTGCGGTCGTCCAGGATACTCACAGCCTTGGCAACAACCCGTGCACGCAGACTCTCCGCCGTATTCACACTGATAACGCGCACGTCATCCACACCCAACGGCATGTCAACAATAAGCTCGTTCCCCTGCACTGCCCCCGTCAGGTGCTTTCCAGACAGCTCATCGACCACAATCACACCACCCAGATTGTTCTGGCGAATGCGCAGGACTGCCTTTGGGGCGCCATATCCAGGGTTGCGCACCGTGTAGTATTGTTTTCCAAACTCCCTTCCGAAGCGCTCGACCACAGCCGATGGTGCGTTCTCCACGATTGCCAGCGGCAACGGCTCCCAGCCCGCATTCGCCAAATCCTTCGCCAGGCTCATGTATTTACGCCACAGCGGACGCGCTGGCTCCAGCCAACGGCTATTGGAGAAGTATGAGGAGCCACTGTTCAGGGCCGAGGTGCCCCCGTCGAAGTAGCCAGGATAGACGCCCAGCGCCACGCAGTGCTTGAAGTAGCGCTCCATCCCCTCGCGATCCACAATATACAAATGCTTCGTCAGCAATGCCACGGTCTTCTTCCCGCAGGCCTGGCGCAGGGCCGCCAATTCGCGATAATCAACGCGCGGGCTCGGCTCGCCTGTCGTCACATCCACAAAGGGCGCCCCAAACAGCAAATCGGGCTTCGTCACATTCGCAGAAATGACCTTGACGGGGTCGTTCGTCGCCGCATGAACTGCCTTGGCAAGCTGGAGGCAGGAGAAATAGTTGTTGATGAAGCACTTCTCGCTGGCGGGATTGTAGAGCAACGCAAAGTTCGTAGCAGGGAAATGGTCGCGGTTGAAGTTCATGCCGCCCAGCAGCCCGTCGTAGGCGATGCCGCCATAGTAGGCCGCTTCTTTCTCCAGCGTCTGCTTGATTTCCTCCAGGAAGGCGCGCCCGTACGGCAAGGCAGGGTCATTGTTCACGGTGCCCAGGAAGTCCGCATAGTAGGTGCTTAGGATGACAGGGCTGCCATCCGCCTTGCGGCAGATGGATTCCACAGCCCCCTTCCCCTTGAACTTCTCCTCGATGCACACCATAATCTCCTCGGTCGTCGAATCCTTCTTGTTCGGCGTGTTGACGAAAAGCTGCCCAGGCACGGTGTATTTCAGACCGCGCACGGCTGCCCCGCCACGCGCACCCCAGACGGTCGCCAGCCCAATTTCGTCATGGTTGTTGACATCGCCTGGCGGGATGAAGGCCATCATCGAACCGTTCTTGTCAAAGCGCTTGTGGGTGTATTGCGGGAAGTTGTCGTAGTAGCTCTGCAAAACCCGCCTGAAGCCGTAGTCCTTTGCATCGAACTCCGTGACGAAGAAGCGGAAAGCTGCGCTGTCGTGCTTCACATCCGCTGGCGTGAGGCCGAAGTAGTATTCGATGACAAGCGCCTGCACGGCATTGTCGTAGAAGATGTTGAACATGCAGTAGAGGTCGCGCGGCACCGCAATCGCCAGGCCAGTCTCCGCGTCATAGACGGAGCCGATGAAGGTCTCGCTCTGCACATAGACGAAAGTCAGGTTCGCCTTCTTGCCCGAGATGTCCTTGCCGTCCGCCAGGAAGTGGCGCGGGTTGTAGGTGTAGCTGTTGGAGTAGCTGCCAGTCGTCCCCTTGATGGGCTCCTCGTGGCCAATCGTGCCACACCATGTCTTCCCCTCGCGTGCCACGGGGAACTCAAAGCGAGCGATCAGCCCCCTGTCCTTCCCTAGCGTGCTCGTAATGGTGAAGTCAACCGTCTCGCCGAAGCCATTCCTGCCGCTGGCCACTCTGCCAGCAAACTTGCCCTCCTCGCTGCTGAACTGCTCGCCAACAAAAAGAAGCGGCCAATCCTCAGAATGCCCCATCTC
>JAFTAC010000457.1 GCA_017458805.1 Victivallales bacterium
CAACTTCTTTGTCTGCGACTTTCTCGGCACCGTGAACACCCTTGAGCTGGATGGGAAGAAGCTCTACGTGCGCCCGCATGAAATCACGCTTTCCACCACGCCTGGCGGTCTGGAGGCGACCGTCACCGCCATTCGCACGGCTGGCCAGATGGTGCAGGTCGCCCTCTTCTGCAATGGCTCCCCCATCTCCGCCGCCATCTCCCATGCGGACTATGAACGACTCAACCTGAAAAACGGGCAGACCATCTATGCGACACCGACCGTCCAACGAGAGTTTCCTCCCAAAGAGTGACAAATGGTTATGAACATCACCCAAGAACGCATCTCCAGCAGAATCACACCCTAATAGGGTAGCCTTTGCGCGGGGCTAGAAGCTCCACGAACGAAACCACACCCCATGAAGACCAAAATCATCAACGATTTCACAGAAGGGCCGCTTTTCTGGAAGCTGCTGACCTTTTCGCTGCCCTTTATGCTGTCCAATGCCCTCCAGATGTTCTACAATCTGGTGGATATGATCATCGTCGGGCAGTATCTGGGAAGCCCTGGGCTGGCCTCCGTCTCCATCTCCAGCCAATGCCACCTCTTTATGACGATGGTCTGCACAGGCTTCTGCACAGGCGGACAGATTTACATCTCCCAACTCATCGGCAAAGGGGAACGCCAGAAGCTCAACCAGACCATCGGCACCATCTTCACGGTCGTCTTCTGCTTTGGTCTCATCATGACGGCGGCAGGCCTTATCTTCGCTGTTCCGCTGCTGAAAGTGATGCACACGCCAGCGGAGTCCTGGAACGGAGCCCTGCACTACATGCTCGTGTGCAGCTCTGGCATCATCTTCTCCTATGGCTACAACATGCTCTCGGCTGTTCTGCGCGGCATGGGGGATTCACGCCATCCCTTCATCTTCATCCTTATCGCCTCCCTGATAAACCTCTTTCTGGACTGGCTTTTCGTCGCCGTCTTCCACTGGGGCGTCTTTGGCGCGGGACTTGCCACAATCCTTGGGCAGGCCTTCTCCTTCCTGTACGGGATGTGGTTCCTCTACCAGAACAAGGAGGCGTTCTGCTTCGACTTCAAGCCCGCCAGCTTCCGCATCCACAAGGAGGTATTTCGGTCGCTACTGCGTCTTGGCGTGCCCATGGCACTGCGCTTCGGAGCCATCAACATCTCCATGATGTTCGTGATGTCGATGGTCAGCACGGCTGGCCACCAGGCCACAGCCGTCTTCGGAGTCGGGGGCAAATTAGACGACATGTCCAACAAGATCTGCCAGGGTGTAATGCAGGCGCTGGCGGCTGTCGTCGGCCAGAACTATGGGGCGCGCAAGTTCAACCGCGTCAAATGGGCCGTTGTCTATACCTGGTTGATAACCATAGGGATATATGCCGTCTATACCATCTGCCTCGTCTGCTATACGCGCCAGATGTTCGGGGTGTTCACGAAAGACGAGGAGGTGTTGAGCCTGGCGCCTGTATTCGTCTCCGCCATCCTGTGGCACTTCCCCGCCCTGCTCATCATGAAAGGGACCAACGGCTTCATCAACGGCATCGGAAACGCCTGGCTGAGCCTCTGCTTCTCCGTCCTTGACGGCTTCATCCTGCGCATATTCTGCACCTGGCTCTTCGGAAACGTGATGGACATGGGGCTCTACGGCTACTTCCTCGGCTACGCCATCGCTGGCTACGGAATGGCTATACCTAGTTTATTGTATTTCCTCTTCTTCCCGTGGGAAAAACGCAAGCTCGTCGTTGAGTAACTCCCTACCTGCGCATCTTTCCGATGTCGGCCAGGCGTTCAAGGGCGGCAGTCAACGTGTCGCTGCGTTTGGCGAAATGAAGGCGTATGAGGTTGTTGACTGGCTCGCGGAAGAAGGAGGAACCTGGGACGGCTCCAACACCCACCTTTTTAGCCAGCTCCTCGCAGAAGCACAAATCGTCGTCATAGCCGTACTCGCCTATGTCCAGCAGGATATAGTAGGCGCCCTGAGGCTCCGTGTGACGGATGCCGATGGCGTCCAACCCCTTCAGGAACAGCTCCCGCTTCTCCGTGTAGGTGCGCTGAAGCTCCTCATAGTAGCTGTCGGGGAACTCCAGCCCGACAATGGCGGCCTCCTGCAAAGGCGCAGCCGCACCGACCGTCAGGAAGTCATGCACCTTTTTCACTGTCTCGATGATTTCAGGCGGCGCGATGACATATCCTAGGCGCCACCCCGTTATGGAGTAGGTCTTGGAGAGCGAGCTGCACGACAGGGTACGCTCGCGCATCCCTGGCAGCGAGGCAAAGTAGATGTGGCGGTGGGGCGCATATACGATGTGCTCGTACACCTCGTCCGTGATGACAAACGTATCGTACTTCTCCGCCAGGCGCGCTATGACCATCAGCTCATCTAGTGTGAAGACCTTGCCGCAGGGATTCGAGGGGTTGCACAGAATCAGCACCTTCGGGTGCTGGCGAAACGCCGCCTCAAGTTCCTCTGCATCAAAGTCAAATGTTGGCGGACGCAGAGGCACGTAAATCGGCTCGGCCCCAGAGAGAATGGCGTCCGCACCGTAGTTCTCATAGAACGGCGAAAACACAATCACCTTGTCCCCAGGGTTGACGACGCTCATCATGGCGGCCATCATCGCCTCCGTGCTGCCGCAGGTCACCACGACCTCGCGGTTCGGGTCGATCTCGAAGCCCATGAAGCGCGACTGCTTCCGCACCAGCGCCTCGCGGAAGTTCTGCGCCCCCCAGGTGATGGAGTACTGGTGGACATTTTCCTGCGAAACCTCCGCCAGGCGGTCGAGTATCGCCCGTGGCGGGTCGAAGTCTGGAAAGCCCTGCGAGAGGTTGATGGCGTTGTACTGCAGGGAGATGCGCGTCATACGGCGTATGACCGAATCCGTGAAGGTCGAGGTTCTGGTAGATAGGGTTGGCATTCGTTATATCTG
>JAFTAC010000458.1 GCA_017458805.1 Victivallales bacterium
ATACGGCGACATGCAGCTCATCTGCGAGACCTACGACATGATGAAGGCCATCGGCCTCTCCAACGAGGAGATGCACAAGGTCTTCAGCGACTGGTACGAGGGCGACCTCAACTCCTACCTCATCGAAATCACCCGCGACATCCTCGCCTACAAGAACGAGGAAGGACAGGCCGTCGTTGACCTAATCCTCGACACCGCAGGCCAGAAGGGCACGGGCAAGTGGACGGCCATCGCCGCCCTCGACGCAGGCATGCCACTCACCCTCATCGGCGAAGCCGTCTTCGCACGTTGCCTCTCCGCCATCAAGGAAGAGCGCGTTGCCGCCTCCAAGGTCCTCAAGGGCGTGGTTTCCAAGTTCGACGGGGACAAGGCAAAGCTCATCGACGACCTCCGCCAGGCCCTCTATGCCGCGAAGATTGTCTCCTACGCACAGGGCTATCAGCTGATGATGGCCGCCGCCAAGGAGTATGGCTGGAAGCTGAACTACGGCGGCATCGCCCTCATGTGGCGCGGCGGCTGCATCATCCGCTCCCGCTTCCTCGGCAAGATCAAAGAGGCGTTCGACAAGGATCCCGAGCTCAAGAACCTGCTCCTCGACCCCTTCTTCAAGGATGTCATGGACCGCTCGCAGGCCGCCTGGCGCAACGTCGCCATCACCGCCATCAAGATTGGCGTCCCGATGCCCTGCATCACCTCCGCCCTGAGCTACTTTGACGGCTACCGCGCGGAGCGCCTCCCCGCCAACCTCCTCCAGGCACAGCGCGACTACTTCGGTGCCCACACCTACGAGCGGGTTGACAAGCCACGCGGCGAGTTCTTCCACACCAACTGGACTGGTCACGGCGGCAGCACCACCGCCAATACCTACATGGCGTAAGCGCAAGGTCAGTTAACACACTAAGGGGCCATCGCTCAATTATAGCGGTGGCCCCTATTTTGTTATTTCTCTTCCAAAAATGGATTCCAATGGCGTGTGTTTTCAAGGCAGGAAGAGCCAGTTGGCCTTTCCTACGGGAGTCGTATTGCGTTGAATGACATAGCTTGCGGTGCTTTCCTGAAATGAGAACAACAGGGTGCTTTGGGGCAAAGGTTGGTAGCTTTGAGGCGAAATAAGATTCCAGCCAGGCTGCAAGGAGGTGGCTTTCGCCAGGTGACCGCTTAGGCGTATTTGGGTATCAACGCTCGAATTGACATAGCAGCCTTTGCCCGCGCCTGGCCACTCAGATAAGGCAACAAAGACGTTGCCCTGCCAGGAAAAAAGGCTTTCAATGGACTCGTGGAGGAGTTTTTTACTGTCATCATCAAGGGTAAATGGTGTTGCAAGCATATTCCAGCCGTGTTTCAATGAAATGCAGCAGGAATTGCCAATTTCCTTGCACTGCCAAAGTTGGAGTGTTCCATTAGCATCAGGTGCAAGGTAAAGGATGGAGAAACCATCTGTGGAGAGTGTTGGCAATATTGCAGAATCCATTGCGACATAGATGGTTGCACTTTCGTTGCTTGTTGTGTCATAAAGGCAGAAGCAAGTTTCATTCCCCTCACTAGCTTGCCATGATGCGAAACCACCGTTTTCAGAAATACATAGAGCCGAGACAGATGGTGCTCTGTGGATAAGCGAAGTCCACTTGTCGTCCATTTTTCGGGCAAGAGAGACATCATTCGGGCTGCTGATGTATAGGAGAGTCTTTCCATCATTGGAAACCACTGGCATGGCATCTGCCACAGTTGGCAGAACCGTCAGGCCTGTGCTGGTTGTCTCACCTGAATGGAGGTTGTATGCGAAGAGGGTATAGACGGCATCGGAATCCAGGCCTAGGAAGAAGAGTTCATTGGTGGCGGATGAAAAGGCCACCTGTCCCCTGCACTCGCCGAGGGGTATTTCAGTAAAGTTACCGCCTTGATTATACAGGCGTGTGCCTATAGTCGGCCCATGGACAATGAGGCGGGAATCATTGGTAAAGAATGCCTTGAGTTGGCTGGCTTTTGTGGCCTCGGCCTCCTTGAGGCGTGCTTGCCAGAGCTTTTCGCCATCTCTATTAACGACTGTGACAAAGACACCCATGTTGTATGGGATGGTTACATCGTCGCCAGGCGGGGTTGTTCCAGTAAGCATGACTTCATGGATGATGGCGAAACTGGTAAAAGAATGGTTTGCCGCGATGCTCCTGCAAGGGGTCCGCGAGTAGGTGCCCATGGTTTCTGCTATTTCTCGTGAATAGCCAGAAAAGAGCTCCCTGCAAGTTTCGCCAGCCACCAGATAGGCCGCTATAAACTGGTGTTCCACGCTGTCCATTCGCTCTGGCATCGGGGCAAGAAAGGCACTTTCAGAGGAATTGAAGAGGATGGGCTCCACCTGGCTTACTCCATGATGAAAGTAAAAGCCAGGACTGACAAGCTCATCGGCAAACAGACAGTGCAGGGTGAGGAAAAGAATTGCCATAGGCAGCAAATGGGATTGAAAGATTGAAAAACCATCGTTTCCAAAGAAAGTTGTGTTCAGAAACGATGGTTTTTCTTGCCCTTTGCTTCTCTGTGGCAACAGTTGGCTCATTATCCAGATGCGTCAGAATGAGAACACGAGCTTAATAGATGCGCCGAAGCCGTCAAGCTCCTGCTTTGCGAAACGGGTTTCGGCATCATCCAACGTGATGTCATAACGAATGTCAGCTGCGATGGCGACATGGTTGGCGAGGCCGATTTCCAGCCCTGCCTGCGCAAAGCCTCCAAATATGCAGTCATTGGAGGAACGCGATTCGCCAGCAACCTTTGTGTTGAAATCTGTGAAGTTGACACTTGGGCCGACGGCTGCATAGAGGGAGAGTTTATCCGTGGCGGCATAGTCGGCACGGAGTCCCAGGTCGAGGACATACAAATCCAGCTCGGCCTTTGCCTTGAGACTGCTTGTGGCTGAGTCTTCGGCGCCCACAACGCTTCCGAATTCAGGGTGATTGACAGGTGTGTAATATGTTGTTGTCACGGTCAAGGTATCCATCTTTGCACTGGTGTCAAAGCTGTAGTACTGGAAGTCCACAATAGCGGACAGCGAAAGAGCGTCTTTGCGGAGAAAGGTGAAGCCACCGAAAAAAACTGGTGCGAGACAGTCCTCGTAGTCAAGAGAATCACTTTTCCACTTGCCAGATGTGGTTTGTGAGGCGCTTTCGACCATTGCCCCCAGTTGCCGCCCTGAATAGAGGGTTGTCGTGCCAGAGGCATCACCTTTGAAATCCGTGCGTGAGAAATGGCGGTATCCAAGACCAAGACCAACCTTCAGATTGGAATCGCTATTTGCCGCATCCTGTGCCATGATTCCCGTAAGGGAAGCCAATGCTAGAACCAATAAGAGTTTTGATTTTATAGTCATCTTTTCACTCCTGAATTAAAGATTGTCTTTTGAAATTCGCCTGGAGGGCTGCTCCTCCAGGCGAGGGAGTCAGTATTTATTGCAACGGTGCCACATAGCATTCGATGAAGTTGTCATCTGGCACTTCAATCGAGCGTATGTAGAGGTAGCCACTGTCCGTGTAACCGTCGATGGGTACCAAAGCATAACCATCCACGATTGTGACTTCAACACTTGGAAGCGCGCTCCAGGAGTTCGTTACAAATGAGTAGAAGAACAACTGGCAGTAGATAGTCATTGACACATGGAGATTATATTCGAGCAGCAAGCTGTCGCTGTGGCCCACGGAGGTAACAGGATACGGATAAGCAGCCACGAGGGCAAGGTTTGCAAGGTCTTCCTGGATAGTGAAGGCGAATGAGGGGCTTTCGAGTTCCGCGCCATCCGCGACGGCAGTCACTTTCCAGGTGAATTCGCCAGTGAACCAGCCATCATTCAATTCAATGCTCGTACCAGCGATAGGCTCGTCGCTCTCATATAGAGGTGCTCCAGTCTCATCCATCACGGTTAGCCTGTAGCCATTTGCCCATTGAATGCGAGGCCAGCTGAACCTGATGACCAAATTGTCGGAATAGACAAAGACCGCGCCGTCTTCAGGCGAGTACAATGCCTCGTCTGCGGGCCATTCATCATACCCTTCTGCATAGACAGCCGTGACGGTTGCCGCCTCGGCGGGCATAGTGAATGTGGTAGCTGCTGCTCTTGCATCGGCCAACACGCCAGCTGTTGCATCCCAGCGAACGAAATAGGTTCCTTCAGGAGCCTCATCTGCTGTGATTTCAACTTCTGTTTCAGCCGCATAATCGCCGCTGCCCGTGCCGTTCACGACGGTCAGGATGTAGGTGGTGACAGGAATCGGCTCATAGATGGCGGTGACAGTCGCCTCTGCGGCAGGCATCGTGAAGGTGGTGGCCGCAGAGTTTGCGTCAGCCAGCGTGCCAGCAGTCGCTTCCCAACGTGCAAACTGCTCGCCCTCGGGAGCCGCGTTCGCGGCAATCTGGACCTCGTCATCTGCCGCATAGCTGCCGCTGCCCGTCCCGTTCTCGACGGTCAGCGCGTAGGTGATCGGCACATAGACGGCCGTGACGGTCGCGGCCTCGGCGGGCATCGTGAAGGTGGTCTCGGCGGCGCTCGCGTCGGCCAGCTCGCCTGCGGTCGCCTCCCAGCGGTCGAACTTCTGGCCGTCGGGGGCTGCGTTCGCGGCGACGGCGACGTCCGCGCCCTGTGCGTACTCGCCGCTGCCTGTCCCGTTCTC
>JAFTAC010000459.1 GCA_017458805.1 Victivallales bacterium
AAGACGCTCTTCAGCCTCTCGCACTTTGTTTTGCTGTTCTTCTTTCGTCATGTTGTGTATCCCATGGGTGAAGGCGTCTAGTGACACCAATTACTACATTATCTATAATATAACCCACTTCGCAGGTTTTTCTAGCAAGAAAGGCTAACGCGCTTGCGAATTATGAAAAGTGGTTTAAATTCTTTTCTCTAGAATCTCTAGAATCTCTAGAATCTCTAGAATCTCTAGAATCTCTAGAATCTCTAGAATCTCTAGAATCTCTAGAAGCTCTAGAAGCTCTAGAAGCTCTAGAAGCTCTAGAAGCTCTAGAAGCCACCACTAAAACCAACCATCACGGGGAGAATATTCAATATGGGTTTCGCGGCGACGCTCTCGGAGTCAGAGCGGAGAAAAAGTTCCAACAACGCGATATGGTCCGCGATATACGGATGCATTTCCGAGCAGTTCATAGACAGCAACACCATTGTCATTCTTTATCTGATGCTGCTTGGGGGGAGCGCCTCCTTTTCGCTGTTCTCGTCTGCGATAAGCTCGTTTGCGCATGCGTTCAGCTCCATCCCGTTCGCCTATCTCATTGCACATATCGGGTTGCGCAAGAGCTATTCCGTGTCGGTCTATGCGGGCATTGCGATGTTTCTGCTGATGGCAATGGCACCCTACATGGGGGGCTGGGGCAAGTATGTCGTCATTCTCTCCAGCCTGGCCTATTCGATGACGCGCCCGCTCTATTCGGCGACCTGGTACCCGATCCTCAACAACTTCCTGCGTCCGCAGGACCGCGTGCCGTTTTTCAGCCGCATGCGCGTCCTATACATGCTGTTCAACACCATCCTGATATTCGGGCTGGGAAAGCTCTTTGGGAAGAACCCGCCCGTCTGGCTCATGCAGGCGGCCATCGCCTTTGCGGGTATCACCTTGCTTGGACGCAAAATCTACCTGGACAAACTGCCCATCGACCCAAATGCCAAGCGGGAGGTCGTGCATTTCCCGTCGTCTCTCTTTGCCTTGCGCAAGAGCCCGAAGCTCATCGGGTTCTGCTGCCTCATCTTCTATCTTGACCTGTTCGTGCTGGCGGTGATTCCCGTGGCAACTATCTATATGAAGGTAGGGCTGGGAATCGGCGCCTCCGTCATCATGTACGCCACCTCCTGCAATCTGGCGGGAGTCATTCTGGGGAACGCCCTGGCAAGCCCCATCGTCAAATACTTTGGGCTCTTCAAGTTCCAGGTGCTTACCCATCTGAACGGATTGCTGGTCATCGGCCTGCTGCTGTTCGTTCACGAGGGAAACCCCGCGAATCTTCCGCTGCTATTTGCAGCGTTCCTGCTGAACGGCATTACGCAGGCCGCATTGATGTGCCTTGGCTCCACGCGCCAGCTATCCCTTGGGCAGCCTGACAACGCGGTGATTTCCATGGCCTTCGTCACCTCCATGCAGAACCTCGGCACCTTCATCGGACGCAGCGGCGTCACCCTCGTGCTTGCCTCAGGTGCGCTTGCACCTTTCTGGACGAAGCACGGAATCACCTTCACCCATTACCATTCCATCTTCCTCTGCTGCTTCATTATGACTGCCATCGGGCTTATCTTCCAATTGCTTGCAACCGCCGAACCTGGCGAGACAAAGGGGTGACTTTCTATGGATATTGCTAAGTTTCACACATTCAAGGCATTTTCGACGATTGAAGAGCGTCCCGTATGGGAGGCGTTGGCTGTCTCCGATGAGAAGCGCAGGCTGGTCGCCGCGATTCTGGCGGATGCGGAGAAGGTGCTTTCAGAGCCAGTGCCGTCTCTCTCCGCGCTGAACTTCATGGACTATGCGCGCAACGGAAACCGTCTGCGCTACGAGAACCCCTACTTCCGTCGTCGCTCCAACCTGGCCTCGCTCGTGCTGGCGGAGTGCATTGAAGACAAGGGGCGCTTCATCGACGCCGTCATCTGCCACATCTGGGATATCCTTGGCGAACCAACCTGGTGCGTGCCTGCGCACACAGGTGCCTTGCCCGATCCCTTCCCATTCATCGACTACCCGGCAGTGGACCTTTTCGCCGCCGAGACGGGCATGTACCTGGCGCAGACGCTGGAACTGCTTTCCAGCAGGCTGGAGGCCGTCTCCCGCAACCTAGTCGCCCGCATCCGCAAGGAAATCGTCGAACGGCTCATAGAGCCTGTCGAAACGGACATTTCGCGGTATTGGTGGAGCAAAAACGCCAACAACTGGAACGTCTGGATCTGCTCCAACCTCATCTGGACCGCCAACACCGTGCTTGCGGGGGACGACGCCCGCTTCGATGCGTTTGCCAGGCTGCTCTCAAAGCCTATCAAGCTCTATTACGACTCCTACCCCGAAGACGGCGCCTGCCTGGAGGGACCTGGCTACTGGAACGTTTCCGTCCCCAAATACTTCCTGTTTATGGAGGCAATGCGACACGCTTCTGACGGCGCTGTTTCATGCGGCCGGGAGCCCAAGTTCCAGAACATGTGCCGCTACCTGGCCGACGCCTGGTACGACGGCGATATGAATGTCCGTTTCGCTGACTGCGGCAGCAGGCACAATGTCGCCATCGGCGTGATGCGCGCCATGGCGGAGTACGCCAACGTGCCTGAAACCATCGCGCTGGCGGACATGCTGGATGAGCTGGGCGTCGATTACCCGCGTGTACACACGCCGATTCTCCCCTTCCTTTATTCGTTTTTCACCCATCGGCATCCCGAAATAGTGCGTCCCGAGCGTTCATTTCGCGTCTATGGGCAGTCCCAGCAGCTTTTCTGGAAGCGTGGCAGGCTCCTCATCGCCATCAAAGGGGGCGGGAACGACGAGCCGCACAACCACAACGACGTGGGGCATTTTGTCATCGGAAAGGAGGGGCTTTTCCATGTCTTGGACATGGGAACTGCCTCCTATACGCGAAGCAGTTTTTCGGCAGACCGCTACAAGAACTATCCCCAGAGCGGCCTTAGCCATAATCCTCTGGTGTTCGACGGAGTCCCCCAGCAGGCGGGACACTATCATGCCGAACACTTCGAGGCTTCAGGCGATGAAAACGCCTTCACCTGCCGCATGGAAATCAGCAGCTGCTATCCGAAGGAACTTGGGCTGCGCTCCTACTGGAGGAGCTTTGCGTTTGACGGGCACACGCTCGTCGTCAAGGACGAATGGCAGGCGGAACGCCCGCTGACACCCACCATGACCCTTCTTCACCAGCCCCCGACCATCGAATACACAAGCCCTCTTGCTTCCAGGACCGAGCCGTATCCTCTGGATGACCCTGGCCTGCAAAGTGCTTGGGGCGCAACCCTCTACCGCACGATTCTCACAGGCACCCCCGCCAGCAACGGCAGCATGACAGTCGCCTTCCCATTAGCCTAATCGTCCCCTCCATCCCTTGGAGAAGCACGGGCTCTGCCCCGAGGTGAAGCACGGGCTCTGCCCCGTGGTGAAGCACGGGCTTCGCCCCGTGCAATAAAAAAAGGTACCCCTATGAACATCATCAGCATTGACACCACCCCGAAGTACGACCTTTCCCCTTATCTTTACATGCAGTTTGCGGAGCCCCTGGGCAATGCGGACTCCTCCATCGACGCCTCCTGGGATTTCCGCGCTGAGAAGTGGCAGCCAAAGGCATTGGAGATGGTGAAGCGGCTTGCGCCCCCGATGCTGCGCTGGGGCGGCTGCTTCTCCTCCTACTACCACTGGCGGGAGGCTGTCGGCCCGATGGCAGAACGCGTGCCCATGCACAATTCATGCTGGGACGGCATTTATCTCAACCACGTCGGCACCGCCGAGCTGGCGGAGCTGGCCAAAGAGGTCGGCAGCGAGCTGCTTTTCTGCGTCAACTTTGAATCGGATGGTCGTATGCACTGGGCCTATCCCTGCGAAGGGCAGAACCGCCTTGGCACCGCCGAGGAGGCCGCCGAGTGGGTGCGCTACTGCAATGACCCCGACGACAAGCTACGCAGGAGCCACGGACACGTGCAGCCGTATGGTGTACACTACTGGCAGATTGGCAACGAGACGAGCTACGACAAGCGAGGCTTCACCAGCGAACAGAATGCGGCGAAGGCTGTGGAGTTCATCAAGGCGATGCGCGGTGCGGACCCGAGCCTCAAGCTGATTGTCTGGGGCGATGGCCCCAATGACGAATGGCAGGGACGCTATCTGGCGGGAGAGACCTGCTCGTGGACGAAGGAGATTTGCGAGGCTGTTGGGGACACGGCTGACATGGTGGCCTTCCACAACCACTTTGGCGGCGGCCCACGCTATGCGGCCCTGCAGGGCACCGAGTACCGTAAAGACTCCGATGTGACTTGGGAGAAGATTCTGGAGACGACGCGTGACTTCGAGGACCGCATCCTTTATATGGAGAAATCCGTTGCACCCTTCGGGCAGAAGCTGGCCATCACGGAAGGGCATTACTCGCTGCGTGGACGCCATCGCGGCGACCTCCTCTCATCATGGTACGCAGGCATCGCATACGCCCGCTGCGCCAACATGCTGGAACGCCATGGCGACATCGTCAAGATTGCGACGCTGGCCGACTTCATGGGCAACCGCTGGCAGAACAACGCCATCATGCTGCCTACGCCCATCTGGACGAACGACGTCGCCTACTTCCTGCCTGTCGGCACCATCATGGGGCTTTTCAGCCATCATCTTGGAAAGCAGGCTCTTGCCGTGACCGCCCCCGATGGTATCGACGTCGCCGCCAGCCGCACGGACGACAAGGTCTTCCTGCACATCGTCAACCTGAACCGCACATTGGCGAAACGCCTGGACATCTCTATCCCAGGCTTCAATGCCACGCCCTCCCGCATCCTCGAAATCAGCCCGAACCCCGAGGACGAGGTATCCAGCGTATGCGCTGACATCTTCGCGCCCCATGACGTCACCCCAACCGCCGCCTACACCCTGCCCGCCGCCGCTGTCACCGTGATGGAGTTCGATAGGCAGGGGTAACGATGCCCGTCATTGTTGTTTTTTTCAATTTCCTCTCAAATAATCTGACTATCACATTCGTTTACGCGTATGTAAGGGGCGAGGTGTGCCCTGAAAACCTTATTTTTTATTCGGGAGGACGTTGTAATGCTGTCGTTTGTCAAGGGGGTATGTCATTTCATCATCGTGCTGGTGCTGATTGTGTCACTGATGTGCAACTTTCTGTTTATCAAGCAGATTGCGCATCTGAAGCAGGAAGTCAGAAAAGAACGGTCAGCCAACGAAAACGGCGAAGGGACGGCAAAGCCAGTGGGGCCTGCTGCCCATGTCAAAACCAAGCCTGTTGAGAATATCACGCTTCCTCTGCCTCCAAAGCCAGGAGAAAACAACACGGGCAGTGCGGAGCAGGTGGAGGTGAAATACGGGACGCTGCGTCTGCGCAGAGTCGAGTTCCAAGGTGCGGACGAATGCGATGGAAATGCATATTCGGGGACGATTCATGCCGATATTAGCGGTCTTGGAAGAGCGGCTGGAGAGTATAAGGTTTCAATCTCTCCAAAGCCTGTGGGCCTTTCAGGAATCTATTCGAGCTACTATGGCGACTATATCAACGTAAATGGCACTTTTGAGATTGGCAAGACCTACACGGTCACCATCAAGGCGGGGGCCGTTCTGGAGGACGACGCCATCCTGAAGGATGACTTCGCCTACGTCATCACGGTCGAGGGTCCCGATCCTTCCGTCAAGTGCCTGACCGCAGGCCCCTACTACCCCGTGAAAATCCAGGATGGCAAGGTGACGAACTGGGAGCTCCCCGTCAGGGTGACCAACACGGAGCTGCTCAAGGTCGTTCTCTGGAAGCAGAACAACCGCAATCTGGACATCATCATGCAGGCTGTTCTAGGGTACTGGAGCAGCTCGCAGACGGTGTACAACATGATGAACAAGGTGGCGGAGAAGTCCGTGCCCGTGGCCGTCGTGCGGAATGTCAGCAGGGATGTCCTGCTGGATTTGGGCAACATCTTCCCAGGTCTCACGCCTGGCCTTTACGGCGTTGGGGTGTACTGCGAAAAAGGGAACGGCAAGGTGTTTCCTGTTGACGTGGAGGATTTCTATCCGGGGCGTGGCAGCCGCATGGTCATCTTGAGTTCACTGGGCATCTCCGCCGTGAAGGACGGCGATGAGAAGGTCGCCGTGTGCGTCAGGGACTTGAACACATTTGGCCCCGTGGCGGAGGCGGAGGTGTCGCTTGTCACCGCCAAGCGCAATATCATTGCGACTGGGAAGACGGGGGCGGACGGCACACTCATCATGACGCCCAATGAGGCCAGCTTCCTCGAACACGAATCACCGAGCATGGTGATGGTGACGAAAGGCAGCGACATCTCCTACATCAAGATGGACGGCGACTACCACAACAGCGACCACGAGTATCCCGAGGCCGACAATGTCTTCAAGGAGCGCTACTATGCGTTCGGCTACACGGAGCGCGGCATCTATCGCATGGGGGACAGCGTCTTCATCGGGGCCTTTGTGCGCGAACGTGAAGGCTCGGAGCTGAAGGCGGCCACCATCCCGCTGGCGGTCGAGGTGTTTGACCCGAAGGGGACGACGGTCTTCAAGCAGACGAAGATGACCGACGTAAACGGCTTCGCGCAAATGGAGTGCCGCCTCTCCAAGCAGGCCTTCCATGGCAACTACATGGTCGAGATGACCTGCGGAAAGGACAAGAACTGGACACACTTCCAGGTCGGGGCGTTCGAGCCTGACCGCATCCGCGCCAAGGCCGCGTTTGACAAGGACATCTATTCGGAGGATGATTCCGCCACGCTCACATACGCGGGCGAGTATTTCTTCGGCGGCGAGGTGCGTAACGCCAAGTACAGCCTGAACGTCACGCTCGCCGAGACGATGGCCCCGCATTGGAAGGGGTATTCCGTCGGAAATG
This sequence comes from Victivallales bacterium, assembly GCA_017458805.1. Classification (GTDB taxonomy): domain Bacteria; phylum Verrucomicrobiota; class Lentisphaeria; order Oligosphaerales; family Oligosphaeraceae; genus RGIG3456. The sequence continues at coordinate 6,884 of JAFTAC010000459.1, forward strand.
GGGCGTTGGACAGAAAGAGCATTTCCCTTTATAAAAAGGAGAGGCTGCTGGAGAAGACCCATCTCCTCCCTTCCTTCACAAAGCTTCTGGATAAGCCTGGTCTGAAGAGCTTCTGGAGCAGGCCAATGGCCGTCTCCGCGCAGGTCGGCGTGACGGACAGCGGTACGCATACGGTCACCGCCCGCACCTCCGCCGTCATCCTGCCCACGCCTGTCTTCCTGGGAATGAAGCATTTGGGGGCGAAGGAGGACACCGCGCAGTTCGACTGCCGCCTGCTGGGATGGGAACGCGATGCAAAACCGACACTTGACACCGATAAGCAGGCGTTCAGCCTGATGTTGACACGCCTTTCCTGGGAGCATGTCCTGGTGCAGGAAAACGGTGTGAAGCGCATGAAATGGCAGGAGGTAAAGCATGCCGTCACCCTGGAGAGAGTCCTTCAGATGAACTCAGAGAAAGTCCAGCTGGAGTTGCCTGAGCTGGAGGACGGCCACTACCTCCTTCATGCCTCCAACGGCGACGACATCGAGACCACGGTCGATTTCTGGCATGAGAAGGGTGAGGCTGGGAGCATCCACAGCGAGCACCCCTATATCCTGACAGTCCAGTCCGACAAGGAGAAGTACCTGCCTGGCGAGACGGTTGTTGTCACATTCCATGCGACGGGTGATGGCAACTGCTTCATCGCCGCTGGCGAGAAGGGGCTGGACTACCAGGCGGCCTTCTCTGTGAAGAAAGGACAGAACAGCCTCTCCGTCGTGGTTCCGAAAGGCATCCAGACCTCCCGCTACTACGCGACTGTCACGGTGGTGACGCAGGTGGGCGAGAACCCCACGCGCGCGTTCGGGCTGGTTTCCCTGCCCGTCGTCCAGGAGGCGCACCGCATGAAACTTGCGATGGAGCTGCCTGAGCTGGCGGAGCCCGCCAGCCGTCTGAAGGTCAAGGTGTCTGCTTCCACGCAGGATGGCAAGCCAGCAGCGGCGACTGTCCACCTCTTCGCGGTCGATGAGGGGATACTCTCGCTGACTGCCTTCAAGACACCAGACATCTTCACCTTCTTCCACGGCAGTTACAACTGCACGTTGAATAGCTATGACCTTTACGGGATGCTCTTCCCACATCTGGCGATCAAGGGCATGGAGAAGATCGGCGGCGACGGGGCGGCAATGGGCGAGCGCATCGCGCGACTGGGCGACATCAAGCACGACAAGGATGCCGTGGTGGTTTTGGACGCTGTTTCCGTGCCCGAAAGCGGCACGGCTGAAGTGGAGGTGGAGCTTCCCGACCACACGGGGGCCATGCGCATCATGGCTGTGGCGGCTGGAAAAGAGGCCGTCGGCTCTGAATCCGCTGTTCTCAAGATGCGCCACAAGGCCTCCGCGCTTCCGAGAGTGCCGTTGTTTGTCTCCAAGGGCGACCGTTTCACTGGCATCTACAAGCTGCTCAACTACGAGCTTGACGTGACGGACGCAGTGCTGAAGCTGGATATACCCAAGGAGCTTCAGACGGAAGGAAGTCAGACCGAATACAAGGTGAAATTGCCCAAAGGCGAACAGGTCTCTGTGACAGTTCCATTGGAAGGCAAAGCGAACGGGGCGTTCACTATACGCCACGAACTGCTGATAGGCGACAGGCGCTATGCGGGCAGCTGCATCATCAACTGCCGTTCCAAGTTCCAGTATGTGAACCAGTCGCGCAGTTTCATCCTGAAGCCTGGTGAAAGCGTTGAGCTGCAACCCAATGCGGATGAATGGGATGAGCTGAAATCCTGCGAAGTGAAGCTCTCCTCCTCGCCCGCCATTGCCGTGGCGGACGCACTTGACTGGCTGAACAAATACCCATACGGCTGCCTAGAGCAGACGGTCTCCACCGCCTTCCCGTTCCTCTATGTGGATGAGCTGATTGCCGCCAATTTGGTCGATAAGGCATTCGCTGCGCAGTCCGAAGCGAAAATCAAGGAGGCGGTTGCGCGTGTCCTGATGATGAGACGTGGCAAGAATGGCTTCAGTATGTGGCCTGATTCCAACTATATATGGGAAGAGGCGGGTCTTTATGCCGCACATTTCCTCTTTGCGGCCAATCCTTCTGAAATGAACGATGAGTGCAAGAAGGAGATTCTGCTATATCTTGAGGAGGTCGTGCGCAATTCTAGCGGAAACGCCTGGACACAGGCTGCATACGGGCTTTATGTCCAGAGCCTTGCCTCACGCCGTGCTGAAGCCGTTTTCCGCCAGGCGGAGGCCATGGTTTCCATTCTGACAAAACAACCTGCTGCAACGGCGATGGCTGCTGTTAGGAACAATGTGCCTCCGTTGCCTCTGCCTGCAGAGTCCTCGCAGGCTGTTCCCGCGAATCCTGCTGTGTCCCCTGCTGTACCAGCTATGCCTGCAACGGCGAACGTGACGGAGAAAGATGGCACGGCGCAGAAGTTGAAAAAACACTTCCTAGCCGAGTTCTTCCTGGGGGCTGCCATGTTCCAGGCAGGGCACGCAGCCGACGGGGCGAAGGTCATCTCCAAGGCATTGGATGGCAGGTGTTGGCAGTCGTCGGAAGGCTTGCCATGGTTCCTGTCGGCGGACTGCACGCGCCTGGGCTTGATTCTCTCCATTGCCATGAAGACCGTGCCCAAGCACGAGGCGACTGTCGAACTAGCCTTCCTGCTGGCGCAGAAGATACGCGAAGACGGAAATGGCTGGGGCAGCACCCGCGATAACGCCTGGGCGGCGATGGGGCTGGGGGCGTTCGCCAGCGGTCATCCCGTTGGGAATACCAACTACTCCTTGCAGGCTGGTGAGAAAACTACCGAGGCCGAGTTCCTTGGAAGCCGTGTGCTGGCTCTTGACGCAAAGCAAAAGGCAACGCTGAAGAACACTGGCAAGACGGAGCTGTTCGTCCGCCTGCTTACAAAAGGAATGCCGAAAAACATGCAGAGCGACTCCTCGAAGATTCATCTGCGCAAGGAGTTGCTTGACAGTGACGGGAAGCCAGTCACAACCGTCTCCACAGGCGATTTGCTGATGGTGCGCATCAGTGCGGACAACGCCCTTGCCATTGATTCCTTCGTCCTGTTGGACCTTCTGCCTGGCGGTTTCGCCATCGAGGACGGCACGCTTGCCACGAGACAAAACAATTCGACAGATTCTGAAAATGAGGGCAAAAGCCTCATCGTGCGCCACAAGGAGCGCCACGATGACCGTTTCCTGCTGATGGGTGCCTTGACAGACCGCGAGCCATTCTATGTGACATACCGCATACGTGCCGTTGCGCCTGGGAGTTTCGCCGTGCCCCCCGTGCGCCTGGAGGATATGTACAACCCCGATCTGGCAGGCACCTTCGTGCCCGAGGAGACCATCGAGGTAAAATAACCTGTCCTGTGTGCGGGGCGAAAAGCCCCGCCGTACTACAAGCGCGGCGAAACCCAGGCCGAGACGGCCTGGCTACCCCGCTGTCAAGCGCGGCGAAACCCAGGCCTAGACTGCCTGGCTACCCCGCTGGTAGTCTGTCCT
>JAFTAC010000460.1 GCA_017458805.1 Victivallales bacterium
CTGGATGCCCGTCAGCTCGTAGATTTTGTCCTTCGCGATTTTGTCGAAGGTAAAAGGCATGACATCCTCCGTACGGGGGTCGCGATAGTTGCGGGGAAGGCCAACTGGGAAGCCGTCCGCGTCAATGAAGGTGTAATCGACACCCCACGTGTCAATGGCGATGCCCGCCAGTTCAATGCCTTCCTGAACGGCCTTCGCAAGTCCCGTCTTCAGTTCCGTGAACAGTCCAGGCAAATTCCAGAAGAGTCCGCCGTTGATGGCGACAGGACCGTTTGTGAAACGGTGAATCTCGCGCAGGGAGATTTTCCCGTTGTCCAAGGTGCCGACGATGGCACGCCCGCTGGAGGCGCCCAGGTCAAATGCCAGATAGTTCTTGCTCATGGTCTGTTCTTTCCTTGTTGTGTTATGTGAGTATTACAATTACAAAGACGCTGAAGGGGGGTGGTTTATTTGCGCGGGACAGAGCCCGCGCTTCTCCATGCCGCGCTGACGCGCGGGACAGAGCCCGCGCTTCTCCATGCCGCGCTGACGCGCGTCTCCATGCCGCGCGTCTCCATGCCGCGCTGACGCGCGGGACAGAGCCCGCGCTTCTCCATGCCGCGCTGACGCGCGGGACAGAGCCCGCGCTTCTCCATGCCGCGCTGACGCGCGGGACAGAGCCCGCGCTTCTCCATGCCGCGCATCTCCATGCCGCGCATCTCCATGCCGCGCATCTCCATGCCGCACCTTGGGGCGCCTAGCGGCGTGGGAAGTCGCAGACGGCGTAGGAGCCTGCGAGGGTGAGGGAGCCTGCGCAGACTTGGAGGTGCCCGCCAGGCAGCTCCAGCTGGAAGGGCCTGTGCTCGTGGCCTGACAAGATGGCATCGACCTCGCCAGAGGTTAGCTTCTCTGCAAGAAAGGAGGCTCCACGGAGGCCGTGGCGCCAGCCTGCAAGAGAGCCATCTGGCATGAGAGGCGGGAAGTGGCACGCAATGGCACGGGGAGTCTCAGGCGGAATGGTGGCAAGAAGCGCATCCAATCGAGCTTGCATCGCAGGATCAAGCACCCCGCAGGAGAGGTGGTAGGCGACAGGACGTGCGGGATTGAGGAGAATGAGAGCGAGGCCCTTGATGGTGACTATCGCGGGGAGGGTATCCAACTCAAGACCATGCCCCGACGACGAGCCGTCGTCGTTACACCCATGGTTGCAGTGGCGGAAGGTCTGGCGGAGAGTGTCCAAGGCAAATCCGTCGCTGACATAGCGGTCGTGGTTGCCAGGGACGTAGATGAGATTGTACGGTAGAAACGGCTCCAGGAGCTTCTCGGCAGCCTGGAACTCCGTTGCAAGGCCGATGCTGGAGAGGTCGCCTGTGCAGAGAACAGCGTCCGGCTGAAGCTGCGGCAAACGCATGGCGAGTTCTTGGAGGAACTCGGCGTGGATTCGATGGCGACGACGCAGGAGGTGGTTGAGATAACCGAGGATGCGTTTTGTGAAGAGCAGGTCTCGCAGGGAGGGATGGAGGCCGATGTGGATGTCCGAGAAATGGAGCAGGCGCACCACCCCGTCATGTTTTTCGGGCAGATTGTCCTTCTGGTCAATCGTCAGCAGATGGCATGTCGGGGCGGAACGGGGCATCTGTGTGGTGGCAGAACGCTATTGTTTCACGTTCTGCTTCAATTCATTGATGGCCTCCTGGGCGTTCTCGAAGGCATCCGCGTCGTAGTTCTTGAGCAGTGCCAGCAGGTATTTGACCTGCGTGGCGTTGAGATTCGGGATAATCTGAATCATGGACTTGAGGTACTCGGCCCCATTCAACTTGTCGGCCTCTTCTGCGCCGAAGGTATCGCCCAGTTTCTCCAGCTGGTCCTTGGCGTATTTGAGGAATGCCCCTCGGATGAGTAGATAGGTGGCCAGCATCTCCTGCGCCTCGTCTTTTGAGCAATCCTCCTTGTCGGCGGCGGCATTGGCGAGCTTGAGCAACTGGGGCGGGAGAAGTGTGTCCAGGTTGAGTTTGCCCTGGACGGTGCTGCTAATGTCTTTTTTTCTTTTGGCATCGTAGTTCGTGCGCGTCAGCGAGATGGCGATGGAGGTGAACGTGATATCCTCTATTTCCCATTCCGTCTTGTCTCCAAGCACGGGGATATGGGCGCCTGCATATTTCTTCTCGGAGTTTTTGAAAAGCAGATAGAATTTTTCCGCCTTGTCGATTCTGCTGTGCCACGATTTCGCCCAGTTGGAAATCTTCTCGTCGTTGGCTTCCTCCAGTTCAGAAAGCATGACGACTGGCGTGGAGAAGTCGTGCTTGTTGGCACATTCGAGGAGCTTGACGCGGAAATCGTCCTGCTTCTGGGCGAAAGCGGCCTCTGCGGCCTTGCGTGCCTTCTCCTCGGCAGCCTTGGCAGCCTTTTCCTCTGCGGCTGCCTTCTCTTCGGCGGCCTTGCGTTCCGCCTCACGCGCCTCCCTTTCAGCCTTTTCCTTCAGGGCAGCGATACCAGCGTCCCAAGTGGCCTTGAGTTCATCGTATTTGTCCTGGCGCGACTGTGCAAGAGCCTTTTCAACGTAAGGCGCGACCTTTGCATTGAACTCTGCGCTGCCAGGCTGGTCTGGTGCGAATTCAGGAAGCAGGCGCTTGACTTCCGCGATGATGGCCTGCTCGTCGGTGCCTGCCGCGAGAAGAGCGTCCAGTTGTTTCGTGTCCACCTTCTTGGCCTTGGAGGGAGCATCTGAAGGCGACGTGGAATCTCCTGGCTTCTTGCCGCCCTGGAGGGCAAAGTAAGCACCTCCGCCACCAAGGAGAAGGATGATGACTGCGACAATGGCAATGAGCTTGCCCTTGCCAGAAGAAGGCGGGGTTGGAGTGCTTGGTGCGGCGGCAGCCGCCCCATCCTCTTGTACACCTTCCGCTGCCGCTGGCGTGCTGGCATTGAGTGTGATTTTTGCCTTGTTCCCCTTGAAGGCGATTTTCTTGCCGCCACCCGCTGGGGCAGGCAAGGGAATGGCCCCCGTCGCCTCAATCGGCTGCATGGGGTCGGCTGCATTGGAATCGATGGGAACCTGCGCGGCGGGAGAGTCTTCATGGGAAGGCATCTGACCGTTTTTGACGCGCTCCAGGTCGGCTTTCAACTCGTCGTAGTTCTGATAGCGATGGCATGGGCGCTTTGCCATCATGATACGGATGAGCGTTTCAAGCGGCGCAGGGGCACTGGGGTCGCCAATCGGGGGCAACGGTGTCTCCAAGTGCATGGTGACAATGGTCTCGATGTCCTGCGAGGTATAGGGGAACTGGCCAGTCAAAAGGAAATAGAGGGTGGCACCAAGGGCATAGATGTCGCTGGAAGGTGTGGCAGGCATGCCGAATACCAGTTCTGGCGCAATGCACTGCGGCGTGCCGTATAGCTCGGAGGAGCCGTCCTCGGCGATTTCCGTGACCTTCTTCGCCAGACCCAAGTCTGCAAGTTTCGCCTGGCCAAGGCTGTTCATGATGATGTTGTCGGGCTTGATGTCCCTGTGGATGAGCTTCTTCTCATTCCATCCGTAAGATAGCGCATCAACCATGGTTGTGGCGATTTCAAGGACCTTCTCCTCTGGCAGAGGACCTGATGCATCAACCTGCTGCTTCAGCGTGAGACCATCGACGAACTCCATGGCGAAGTAATGCATTCCCGAAGCCGTGTCTAGCCCGACGTCATACGCCTCGACCACGTTGGGGTGACGGATCTGAGCGGCCATGCGCGCCTCGTTGATGAAGTCCTGGAGAAAGCGTTTGTCTGCCTCGACCTCGGGGAGGAGGATCTTGAGGGCGACGTCCCTGTCGAGGCTGATCTGGTGGGCTAGGAAGACGGTTCCCATGCCCCCCGTACCGATTTCACGAAGGATGGCATAGTTGCCGATAATGGCACCTGGGGCGGTTTTGGAAAGGGGGACATTGACGGCATTGCCGCATTTGCCGCATTTGACCTTTTCGCCTGGCTGGCCGTCGATGTCCAGTATAATCTTGCAATAGGGGCATTGGAAACGCACGGTAGGTACCTCGTTTTGGATGGTTTGGTGAAAGCTGGGGAGCCTCACAGCCAAAAAGCCGTTTATTAACGCAGCAC
>JAFTAC010000461.1 GCA_017458805.1 Victivallales bacterium
CAGCCATGAAAGCTATGAGCGCGAGGCGGACGGCATCAAAAACCAGGCGCAGATTCGCGCCATCATCGACGAGGCAAACAGAAAATGCAGGGGACGGGTGCCGCTCTGCATCAACGGGCACTATCATCGGGACAACATCCGCATCCTGAACAATGTCATTTACTTCGAACTGAATAGCGCCAGCTACGAATGGGTCTCCAAAGACCATGACAAGTACCCGAAAGAGGTGCTGGACCGCTGGAAACACGCCAAGAACACGGTGATGTTCAACGACCCGATCAATGCCATTATCACCCTGGATACAGACGGGCTTGTCAAAATCGACGGCATGGAAAGCACGCTTTTCATGGGCATAGAGCGCGAAATGACGGGGAACCCGAAGTTCGACGCCATGGGGCGCCCTGTCGTGCCGAGAGTACAGTCATTGGAAATCCGCGCGCTCTGAAGGAGCGCTTGGGGCCTGTTCTGTGCCCGCCGCGCAAGCGGCGGGAAAGTTGTGTCGCCATGCGGTAAAGCACTAGGCCAAAGGAAGGGTGTATAACGCCACCCGCGCACCCCAGTTGTATGCCATGTGCGAAAAGCCTAGAGGGGTTTCTACGGGATCAGGTTGAAGGCCTTGACGAGGTCGGCGATTTGGGCGTCGGTGATGGGCTTGAGGCCGCCCAGGGCCTTTGCGCTGATGGTGGCCTTGGCGCTGTATTCGGCGACCTCCATGCGGTCGAAGGCCTGGAGCAGATTGGAGCCGCTGGTGATAAGGCAGTCGTTTTCAATGATGATGACGGGATAGCGCGGGGAGATGGTCTTGGTCACCTCGTCCAGGTTCCTGAAGTGTGTGCCGTATGGGAAGACGGGCACCTCGCGAAGCAGGATGTAGCTTTCTGGAATCACGCGCGGGTCGAAGGTCTCGTGGGAGACGGCGTAGCCCATGATGTTGGGCGGATTCGAGATGATGAGGGAGTTGATTTCAGGCTGCGCCTCGAAAATCGCCTTGAAGAACCAGGTGGCGCGGCTCATGTTCTTGCCGTTTTCGTAGGCGTTGCCCTTGACGAGCACGAGGTCCTCCGCCTGGAGGGTTCCGCGGTCGATGTCGCGCGGAGTGATGAGGAAGCTATCCTTGTCGATGCGCACGGCGAAGGTGCCTTCAGTGCTGGTGAAGAGCTTCTGCTTGTAGGCGCGGCGAATGAGCAGGGCCATCTGGTAGCGCAGTTCCATCTCATCGCTTGTGCGGATGTCGGGGATGAAGGGGTGGAAGTTGAGGTTTCTGTCAACCTGGTTGAACTCGATGTCCGTCTCGGAGAGGTAGAATGGCTTTTTGCCGAGCTGGATGGAGCTGCAGATGAGCCTTGCGCAGAAGTCGAGGGTCTCGAAGCGCTGGAAGGCGCGCAGAAGGGTTGCGCCGACGCAGCAGGCTCCATGGTTTTCCAGCAAAATAGTGCTGTGCCCCTGGGCGAAGGCATCCGAGACGCTTTTGCCGAGAGCTTCGCTGCCAGGCACCTCGTAGGCGGCATAGCCGACGGTCCCGCACACCTGCTTGATGGTGGAGTGGACGGAGGTGTTGGGAATCTGGCCTGCCACACTGAAGGAGACGAGCGCCGGTGGATGGGCGTGCAGGATGGCCTTGATGTCGGGACGGTTCTTGTAGATGGCCCTGTGGAAGGGATATTCGCTGGAGGGACGATGACGACCGATGCACTCGCCGTCTGGCGTCATGCAGACGATGTCGTCGCGTTGCAGTGTTCCCTTGTCGATGCTGGCGGGGCTGATCCAGATGTTGCCCGACGAATCCAGGACGGAGAGGTTTCCGCCGCTGGTGGTGGTCATCCCATAGCCATATATCCTCTGCATGATTTCCACGATTTGGTCCCGTGGATGCTCGAACATGACATTTTCCATTGTTGTCTTTCTCCCTTAAAAATGTTGCGCGAGGCTGAACTCGCGCATCTCCACGCTGTCGTGAGGTGGTTTTGCTCCTGAAAAATAAGGCACTGGCTGTTTTGCCAGTGCCTTTGGGGAAACGCTAACTGAAATCAGCCGCTACGGATTGGAGCCCGTGTAGGTTGGATGCCAGAAGATGCTGGAGTCGCTGAAGGTCGGCAAGCCCTGCTTCTGGATGGGGGCGACGTGGCCGTCTGCCCAGCCAATCTGAATCATGCCGCCGTGGCGAGCTTGATACTCCTTGCCATTGACGGTATTGGCGGCTGTAGAGGCATCGTCGTCGGCATTGTAGCTGTCGCCAGAGGCACTGTCGCACTCGATATAGATGCAGAGGCTGCTGGGGCGCTTGAGAGAGCCGCGGGTATAGCCCTTCTGCCCGTTGAAGAGTTTGACGCTCATGCCATAGTCAAATCTGCCTGTGTAATCGCCAACCCACTTTTCAGAGGAAGTCGGGCAGTCAAAGGACTTGATGTCACCCACATACGGGTAAATGCCGAAGTACCAGAGATAGGCTGTCTGGGTGGTTTTTGTTCCATTGGGCATGTCATAGCCGCCTGCGCGGGTGTTGTAGAGAGACATCATTAGGTCGTCGTGTTCATCCGCATACAGCTGCGTGCCGAGTAGAACTTGTTTCAGATTGGATGTGCAGGAGATGGTGCGAGCCTTTTCGCGGGCCTTGGAAAGGGCTGGCAGCAGCATGGCGGCCAGAATGGCGATGATGGCGATGACGACCAGGAGTTCAATCAGAGTGAAGTGCTTTTTCTTTTTCATGGCAAATAAACCTTGGGGTTAATGTTATTGTATCTTTCTCTCAAATATTATACCTCTTTTTTTGCATTTTTCAATGCAAGAACCTAAAAAACGTTTGTTTTCTACTTTCGCAGTAAACAATATAATATGCGCCGTGCCGCTGACGCGGCACTG
>JAFTAC010000049.1 GCA_017458805.1 Victivallales bacterium
TACGGCGACGCAGGCCGCATACGAGTGGAGGCGCGTCACATGGTGGCTGCGTATGAAGACGTCGCTGCCGCGCGCTATGATGAAACCGTAGAGTAGGGTGCGGATGAGGCGGAAGTAGTCGTCGGAGACGGCGAAATTCCAGAAGACGCGGTAGGAGCGCGAGGTGATGAGGACCGCCATCAGGATGGCGACGTAGCGGAGGAGGTCGCCAGCATCCAGGCGGCTGTGCTGCGCGGCGAAGATGTAGGCGGCGACGATGAACGCCAGGTCAGCCAGCGGATTGAGGATGTAGGTGATGACGACGCCCGCGTGCGCGCTCTGGAAGTTGTGGTAGGCCAGCTCGGTGGTCTGCCAGAGCTCGATGAAGGCGAGGCGGTTGATGATGAAGGCGAAGATGCAGAGCAGGATGACAAGCGTGAAAGTGCCCTTGTTCGGCGAGAAGAAGCAGCATGCGATGGCGGCGGCCCCCATGCCCAGCGCCAGCATGTAGATACTGGCCACCGTCTTGCGCTGGTTGCGGTTGAAGTAGATGAGAAGGCGGTGGTGGAGGTGTCGCTGGTCGGCTGTGCCCAAACGCGAGGCGATGCCCATGAGCCGTTTGAAGAATCCTGGATGCGCCTGCGAAGAGTCCTCTTCGTCGGGCGGCTGCGGGAAGGTTTTGGAGGCATCGGGGTTGCCGAGGATGCGGCGCCAGACCGCGAAGAGCATGTCCAGCACGGGGATGCCGCATGCGAGGATGGGGATGCCGATGGAGGCGGCGGAGGCCAGGCGCGCGTTCAGCATCAGCCCCGACACTGCCAGCACGTAGCCGATGAACATCGACCCCGTGTCGCCCATGAAGACCCTGGCGGGGTTCCAGTTGTATCGTAAGAAGCCCAGGTCCGCGCCGATGAAGATCGCCAGCGCGGCGGCGAATCCATAGTGCCTGGTGTTCACCGCCACGACCGCCATGCAGATGGCGGAGATGGCGCCGATGCCCGCCGCCAGACCATCGACACCGTCGATCATGTTGAAGGCGTTGATGAAGCCCACGATCCAGACAAGCGTCAGCGCGAAGCAGAGCCATGGGGCAAGATGGAGGCTGAAGAAGCCTTCGAGCCTGAAGCCGAGCCACCAGGCCAGCCCCGCAGCCAGCATCTGGAAGAGGAGCTTGGTGCGGGCCAGCATCCCGCGCTTGTCGTCCCAGATGCCGACGGGTACGAGTATCAGCAGCGGTGCAAGCAGACGCAACGTCTCACGGAACACTCCTTCGCTCTCCTTGAGGATGACACCGAAGAAGAGCAGCAGCACCACTGCGAAGGCGACTATCATGCCGAGGCCGCCGCCACGAGGGACAGGGGCCTTGTGGATGTGGCGCTTGAAGTCGGGCTTGTCCACCATCCCCCATCGAGGGAGAAGCCAGAGCATCAGGCGGGTCAGGACCATTGACAATGCTATGGTCGCGCAGGCCAGCGTGGCAAGGCACATCAGCGTGGAGGCTGGAGTATCGAATAAAATGCCTTCCATGCAGGATAAGTTTCTTTATCGGCTATTGCACGGCAACCTTCGGCGAACTTGACCGCAGGTCGGCAGCTGGCAGACGGATTTCGATGTGCTGCGAGGAATCGCCCATCGGCAGGGCGAAGACGGAACGTCCGTCAACAGTCAGGAGGAAGCCCTGGCATCCTGCCAGCAGACCACGCGACGGCGTGAAAGGAGTGCCTTGTGGCTCGTCAGGGCATAGGCGGACGGGAAAGTGCTCGGAGATGACATCCGCCCGCCAGTAGCCTTCCATAGTATTGATTATCCTATCTTCTTCACTGGCGCCGTGGATTTCGCCGAAATGAATCTTGTTCTTCGGTCGGCAGAGGCCAGGGTGCTTGTGGCAATCCCAGCAGGCGAAGATATACTCCGTTAGAACTTGTTTCCTGCCCTTGCGGCTGCCGCGCCCGTCATAGACGGTGATGGAGGGGACGTAGTTCTCGATGCCAAGGCCATCCAGAAGCCCCTTCACGAACTTCTCGCATTTGGCGAAGGGCTGGATGATGCACCAGAGCCCGCGCTCCCGTCTGGCGAAGTGGGGCGTGGAAATCAGCTGTGCCAGGGAGCCCAGCATCTTACCTAACTGCTGCCTGGTAATTAGAGGAAAGCCACTTCTGAAAAGAATGGCGCAGACGGAAGGACGGGAACTCGGATTTGAAAAGGGCACTTGAGAGAGCACAGTCGCCGACGCCCCATGGCAGCTCCTCGGAGAAGCAGTCGCGGCTCATAAGGAGCTTCAAGTCGTAGCGGTCGGCGATGGGGCTCACATACTCGATGATGTCCATCTCCTCACCGGGGATGTTGATGGGCGACGGCGGGAAGTCGTCCTTGAGAAGTGTCGCCGCAGCATCGGCGAAGTCCTCGATGTGCGTGAGGGTTCGCTTCTGGTTGCCGAGGCCTGGAATCAGGAGGTCCTGCCCTGAAGCAGCGCGCCGCAGACATGAGGCGACATGGCCACCTTCAACACCGTATAACTCGCCGTGGCGGATGATCTGCGGAATGATGGTCATGCGGGACTTGAAGCACCAGGCGTGGAGCGTCATCTCGGCCTGGACGCAGACCATGTCCCGCAAGGAATGGGGAAGGAGCGCAGTGTCTTCGCGTATGCGGCGGGCTGCCGCACATGCGCTGGCCGGGGTGAAGACGCAGACATGAACCTGATTTGCGTCGGTGCGGCTCGCGGCCAGTTCACGGCAGAGCGTCTCAAGAATGCCGACATGGCGGTCTGCATCCCCCATTGCATCGTGGCAGTAGAGGACGAGGTTGCATTCATCGGGCACGCCGAACGTGGCGTAGTCGCTCTTGCGGTATTCCGCCAGCGCATCGTCAGCCTTCTTATCCGCCTCGCCGAGTCCGATGACCTGGAAACCGACGGTGCAGAGGGAGCGCGCTAGGGCACACCCCATGTCGGTGTCCACGCCGATGATTACCGCCTGGCGAGACCGCCCCTGATAACTCACAATGGCGGGTTCCTTTTCGCTTGGAAGATTTAACAATACTTTCTTCTTCATTAGAGATTTGTAAATAGAAAGTAGTAATTAGTAATTGGAAATATGGTACTTAGGAGAATGGTGAATTAGTGAATTAGCAATGTGGCTACGATAGTATCCCAAATAGGGAAAATAATTCCTAATTCCTAATTTTCCACGGGTGACATCTTATAAAGCGACGGGTCGATGGTCGCCTGGACCAGGGAATTCACGCACTCGATCTCGACCGTCCATAGGGTTCGCTTCCGCTTCTTCTTGAGCCATCCGTAGATGCCCTGCCAGGGACCGCTCTCGATGAGGAACTTGCTGCCTTCCTTGATCTTGGCGTTGAATTCGACCTCCTCGTTCATCGCGATACCCTCAATCTGGCGGACAATCCGAATCTCGTCCAGCAGCTTCTCCTCCGTCATGGTGGTGTCCTGGAGGATTCTGACGATGGCCATGGATTGGTAGAGTGGCGTCCGCTGCTCGGGATTCAACTTGACAAACATATAGTTCGGGAACATGGGGCGGAGAACCGCCTTCGAATACTGATAGGACTTTCCTCCATGCCGCTGCGTTGCTACCCTCCAGACCTTTTTCAAGGGCAGGTAGCAGATGATGCCATGACTCCTGCAAAACTCGTAGAGACGGCTTTCCTGGTTCGGACGGGTATAGACGCATCTGACGATCTCATGCTCGTCAGGAGCAAATATCCTCTCGTCGAAATAGAGCTCAAAACGCTCATTGCCCATGGAATCGAGACAAAACTGTCGTGTCCCTCTGAAATAAAGTCCAGAGGGCTAAAAACAATAAAAAAGCCATTGAA
>JAFTAC010000462.1 GCA_017458805.1 Victivallales bacterium
GATGGTTCGGGTATAGTTGTTGGCTTCCTTTGCCGCGGAGGAGCGGATCAGCTTGCTGAACCAGTTTTCCGTCGTGCCGGCAATGGAATGCGGCTTGCCATCGGGAACGAGAGGGGCAGTGGTGGTTTGGGCTATGCTGCCAGCCTTTGATGTCTGCGCAAACTCCACGAATTGCTGGAACTGCGCATTCGTGAAAATATTTTGATTGTTAACTCCTAGTGGCATGTATATCCCTTTTGATTAGATTGAATCTGCTTTTTTTGGGGGGGTATATTATGACTACACGTGAAAAGGTCAAAAGTTACATAGCCTTATATAGAAAAGCCACTTTTTACCATAATACACGCTGCCATTGCTTCCCATTGCTATTTAATATATATCATGAAAGTTTGCAGTCAAACTACATATTTGAGAACATCAAAAACAAACCAGAAATATCCTGGACCACGGCGATGATCTCATAAATGAAGCCTCCAAATACACCATGATTATGTCTTGATTTCTAACTCACGTAGTAAAGAGAATCTGCTGTTCTTTGCTGGACGCCGCGAAGAATATATGGCTTTTTTTGAAGAAATCATGTGTTATTCTTCTAGTGCTTCCATATTAGAATTCGCACGTTTCGCCATCCTCTGGGATGAGAAGGCGTTCCTCCACGCCGTGTTTCGCGGCAAACTCGCGGATGTCGCTTCGCCAGAGCGTGCTGTGCCCTACATTGTCCATATGGCTGGCAACGACGGTCGCTTCCGGTGCCGCCTCCATTACTTTTTCCAGGTCTTCCAGCCCCATGATGATGGGACCGAAGGGTGCGACCTCCGCCCGCGCCGCATTTACCACGATGACATCGGGGCTGTAGTCATGTATGGCTGCTGCGACGTAATCGCACCACACCGTGTCGCCAGCCAGGTAGAGCGTCTTCTTTTCGGAAGGCGAGCGCATCACAACGCCGCAGGCCTCCCTGCGGATGGGCAGGTTCTCGTAGAAGCGCCCGATTTCGCCTGGCTGCCCGTGGATGCTGGAGGGGTTAACTATTGTTTGAAATAAAAAAGCTGGACACCTAATTCCAGGCCTATGTGCCTTGCGGCGGTGATAGCTTCCCGGGGCTGGCCCAGCTAAAAAACCTGGACCGACACTTTTTATCCTCTATAGACTGGACTTGGCGCAATCGCTTGCGCCCCCCAGGCGGCCGTAGAGTTACCCGCAGCAAAGCTGGTAGGGAAGGGTTGAGATATGGTGTGACCCATACCTCCGTCGTCGATTCAGGCTACTATTAACGTACCCCCAATTTCCGCCTTGTCAAGTCGTCTGTGTGAAAAAAGGGGGTGCCACCAGACCACATACAAAAAGAGGTAGCAACAGGCCGACTGCGTTCAGCGATGGAGATGGCGCCCCAAAGAAGCTTCTGCACCTGCGGTTCGGGAAGACCAAATACCCAATGGGTAGCCAATAACAGCTTTCCGCTCGCCGTGCCCAAGGCATCGCGCAGCTTGCGTCGCTTCCGCGCCTGGAGCTCATCATCTACCAGAACGTCAAGATGGCGCAGGAGCGCGGCCACTATCAACAGTGGCAGAAAGTAAAGCAGGACTTCCCCTACGGCATCTGGCGCGTCGGCAACTGCCAGAACCACCGCGAGGCGCACCTCGCCCGCGACGGCAAGATCTACGCCTTCGACCACCCCATCTGGACGCAATCCCCTCCTGGAGGCGAGTTCAACTGCCACTGCTACCGCGAGCTCATCTCAGCGAAGGACATGAAGGAGCGCGGCCTCTCCCCCGAGCCGCTTGACAGCTAGTTCGAGCCATCCTCCCTCGTTTTCGACCCCTCCCGCCCGCTCGGCGAGGAACCACATTTCGGCAGGACCACCCGCCCCGAATACGCCGACCAGGCCAGGCAGCAGTGCGAGGAGGAGAAGCCCCGCGTCCAGGCCGAGCTGGAGCAGCGCCAGCAGGAGCAGGCGAAGCGTGTGGAAGCGGCGGCTCAGGCCGACGCGGCGGTGGAACAAGCCCGTTAGGCGGAAGCGGCGCGTCTGGAAGCTGAAAGGAAGGCAGCGGAAGAAGCCGCACGTCTTGAAGCCGAAAGGCTGGCCGCCGAGGAAGCGGCACGACAAGAGCAGGATCGTGAAGAGGCGACGGCTCCGCAAGCCCGTGAAGAGGCGACGGCTCCGCAGGACCGTGGAGAAGCGACGGCTCCGTCCGTCGCAAAGCCAGAAGAAGAAGAAAAGGAAACCAAGGAGCAGAAAGCCCTGCGCGTGAAACTGGAAAAGGCCGCCAGACGGGCAGCAGAGAAGGCGATACGCAAGATAGACGAAGAGGCCAGAAAGGCAGCCTCCTCCGTCCCATCCGTCCCCGAAGAAGCCGCGCAGTCCTCACAGGAGCAGGAACAGTGGCTCGTAGAATACGAGGCGAAGAAAGAGGAGTTCAGACAGGCGAATTTGGCCGCAGCCGAAAAGGCTGCGCAGTCAAATGAACTTGAAATAGAATCTTATCAGGTTGCAGTAGGCAGAGTAACAATAATGCATCCAAAGCCAGAAGAAGAATATGAATTGACTATAAAGGAAAGAATTAAATTCAAAGAATCAGAGATTGCCAGATATAGGAAAATTGCTGAAGATTTCACCGAACAGTACACGCCGCAGCGGGCAAAGCTGGGGCAGCCGCCAAAGTTGGTATTCGGGTTGAAAGAAGGCAAAAAATCTGCCTTGTCAAAAGACCGCAAGACAATCCGTATAACTGTAATATATAAAAAAGAACAAAAACGCAAATGGCATGAAATGAGCATCCCGCACGAGTTTGAGCATTGGGAACATTATGCAGCAGTGAAAAAGTATCCTCGGTTGTACCATGAAATCATACTGGCGGCATTGGATGACTGGGAGGGTATTCAAGAGGAATGGTCAAAACGATTGGAAAAACTAAGAGAAAAGCAAATTCTTGAAACTTTTTCCAAGTTTCTATTTGACAAACCTGAATCTGGACTTACATTAGAAGAAAGGCATGATGCCACTGCAATGGCTGACATCGTTGGCTGCGTGGCTGGCGGCTATGGCTACGGATTTGGTCATGAAGAACTAAACTACTACTCAAATCAAAATTTTAGTGACTTGCCATATTCCGAGGCGCTTGCGAATATTAAATCGCTGTTGTTCTTCGGAACGAATGAAGAGAAAATCAAAAAGTTCTTCCCAAGACTTCTTGAGATTGTGAAGAGAATGGAGACACTGTAAAATGATAAAGACAAAATCAACCTTGCGAGAAACAGTGCAGAGGATGATGAAAGTCGATGGCTTGGATTCTATCCCACCACAAGTAGAAAGACTTATTCGACTGGATGAGTTATGCGTCGAAAAGGGGCTTGATACAGACATCCTGCAAAAACTTTCAGGCATAGCCTCCCTGCATGGATACTCCGAGGAGTTCTGCAACTTCCTAGCATCTTTTTCTATTCCTTACCTTGGTAGTTTTATTGACGACAATTCTGTTGATGTTGATGTTTTTATCGAATCGTTGATGTCCAGAGACCCCGAGGAGAGACTCCTGAAAATCATCTTCGGATACATATGAGATAGCAGTGTTATTGACGGCCCATGTTTTATGCCGCCTGATTTTATGGCCAAATACGAAAAAGAACAAGAGGAAAAGTTCAACAACCCTCGCGCATATTATGCGAAATATGGCGAAAAGAGATACAATTGGTACTGCGACAAGGACGGCATCTTCAGCTATGCAGCTTTTCTAAAGCAACATCATAGATAGCCTCCTGGCAGGTTTTCAGCCCCGCGTCTGCACACAACAGGCGCGGGGCTTTTTTTGTGCCCGTGTTGACGAAACCTTCGGTTAGGAAAGAACACATCGACAAGGCAGGATTCAGGCATGGGCGACTACTATGGCATAATGGCAAAGACGGCGCCGCAGGACGCGGGCGAGACGGACGCGCAGGCGGC